>QNAR01000001.1 GCA_003643975.1 Thermotogae bacterium
TCGACTCCTTTTAACGCATCAACTGCTCCAAAACTCTTCTTAATACCTTTAGCTTCAAGTAAACTCATAACAACACCTCCACAAGCTCCGTTCATTCCCCAACAAGCTTCTTCTTGATCCTTATGTTACTTAAAGCAGCAGCAACGAGTATTATCCCTACAAATGCCTGATACCAATAAGCGGGAGCTCCAATGAGGATCAGCCCGTTGTTGAGAGAAGCAAGAATTATACTACCCAGGAAGGCACCAAAGGCACTTCCATATCCACCTGTCATGAGTGTGCCACCTATAACGGCAGCGGTGATTGCCTGAAGCTCCATTTCAACTCCAAGTGATGGATCTACAATACGGAATCTCGCAAAAGTGGCAATACCTGCAAGGCCCGCCATAAGACCACTTATCATGAACGTTGAGGTCTTGATTTTCCATGATTCTACTCCCATGGCATCAGCAACACTTGGATTCCCCCCGCTGGCTGATATCCAGTTTCCATAACGTGTCCAGTCGAGAATGAAATAAAACAGGAAAGTGAATCCAACAAACCATAAACTTGACCAACGCATGTTGGGACCGAAACGGCCTCCAAAAATTTCTGCAATGAATTTTCCACTTGAAGGCAATAAAATAGGAAATCCCCCGGTAACAGCAAGAACAACCCCACGCCAGAACCATTGTGTTCCCAGCGTCGTTATGAACGATGGAATACGCCCTTTTGTCGTAACAACACCATTAACAATTCCCTGGCCAGCGGCGAAAGCCAAAGCGATGATTACAGCCAGAATAGCTGGCACACCGTTTTTCGCTAGTAGCGCAAAGATTATCGGCGTTAAGGCAAAGATCGAACCAACACTCAGGTCAAATTCTCCTGATATCATAACCAGGTTTATTCCCATCGTTACTAAACCAAGTTCAGCAGCAACAGTAGAGATAGTAACCAGATTACCCAGCGATAAAAATTGTGGATTCATAATTCCAAAGATACCGAAAATTGCTACAAGAGAAACTACACCACCAACTTCTTTAAATCGCAGGTATTTCAGTATTAACGGTCCATTATTGTTTGTTGCCACTCAGTATCTCTCCCTTCTCAGGTCTGAAGAGTAATATGAGAATTCAGGAGGAAGAGGAGAGCTCTCCCCTTCCTCCCAAGTATTAACGATAACCTTCTTTTACACTGTTTTCTACAGGGCCAACATTGTCCTTTGTAATAATGAAAGGTCCTGTTAGCACATCACCAATGGGAGAGAGACCATATTTTTTGTAGAAGTAAAGAAATTCCACTGCAAGATATCCCTGCAAGTATTGCTGCTGATCAACAGTATATAGAACTTTTCCTTCTTCTATCCACTTGAGCATTTCTTCGGTAAGGTCAAAACCGCTTACCTTGACCTTTCCTTCAAGCCCCATGTCTTCTACCACGGTTACAGCTGGGAGTGTTCCTATAGGGCCAAGGGTGAAAATCATGTCGGTATCAGGATGTTTTCGCAGGTAACCTTCAAGAACCGATACGCCTTTTGAAGGATCTACGGTAATATTCAATTTTTCGACAGGAATTCCTTTTGGACTGAGAGCATCCATTATACCCTTTGCCCTCATTTCCATTCCAGCATGCCCTACTTCGTGAATTGCTATAACTGCGCGTTTAGGTGTGAATTGTGAGAGAACATACATTGCGCCATTGTATCCACCAAGATATTCGTTGTTTCCGATGTAAGCGATGTATGGAATTTTATCCAACCCTGTTCTTGGGTCTGGAACATTGATGGCGATGACCGGAATTCCGGAAGAGATCGCCCTTTTGAGAGGCTCTTCCACGGCGTTAACATCGGTTATTGTGACTATTAACCCATCTGGCTTCGCAGCAATGGCCGCGTTCAAATTATTAACGAAGGTTTGAAGAGAATACTTCACTGGTCCAAGATACGTTGCGTTCACTCCATATTTCTCAGCTGCATCATTCATGCCTTTCATCACGATTCCCCAGAATGGATCAGCAGGCCCTCCATGGGAAACCAGGTAGAAATTCATCTCTGCAAGTAAAAGACTCGAGCTAAGAACAACCAAAAGTATTACAAGAACTTTTTTCATGCAATACCCTCCCTTTCAAGTAATTTTGGAATTTACAAGAAAAATTCCCCGTTTTTTCCCTGTTTTCTATCCCCCCTTTCTTTCTGGTATTTAGCGGGGTTGAGAAATATCTTTGTCTATGATTTTTTTGAGTTCTTCAAAATCCGGCATGATTCGAGCAACACCAGAATCAACAGCGGCCCTGGCCACTGCGACGGCAACAGCTTTGCCTACACCCGGGTCAAATGCCCACGGAATGATCTTGTTCTCGTTGATTTCTGCATCAGGCAAAAACCCCGCCAGGGCATCCACGGCAGCGAGTTTCATTTCATCGTTTATATCTCTCGCTCTGACGGATAATGCGCCACGGAAAAGACCCGGGAAAACGAGTACATTGTTTATCTGGTTATTGAAGTCGGATCTTCCGGTTGCCACGATTCTCGCACCTGCTTCCTTGGCCTCATCTGGATAAATCTCTGGAATGGGGTTTGCAACGGCAAAAACTATGGGATCCTTTGCCATAGACTTAACCATGTCTTTATTGACAAGCCCGCCTATGGAAGTTCCGATAAACACATCAGCACCTCTTATGGCATCTTTGAGAGTTCCTGTAAGCCCTTCAGGATTTATCAAGAGAGCAATTTCTTCGTGAAAAGCATTTAACAGCGTTTCAGGATATTCTTTATTTAAAATACCGTTTTTATCGCATGCCACGATGTTCTTGACGCCAGCTGCAAGAAGCATTTTTATGATCGCTCCGCCAGCAGCACCTATCCCAACTGTTGCAACCTTGATCTCGCTTAGCTTCTTACCAGTTATTTTCAGTGCATTTTTCAAGGCAGCGAGTATTATAATAGCCGCTCCATGCTGGTCATCGTGAAAAACCGGAATATCAAGCTTTTCCCTGAGTGCTTTCTCAATGTAAAAACACTGTGGCGAGGCAATATCTTCAAGATTCACTCCGCCAAAAGTGGGGCTAACCGTTTCTACAAATTCCACTATCTTCTCAGGATCCTGTGTGTTTATACAAAGAGGGTAAGCGTCAACATTTGCAAATTCCTTGAACAATACCGCTTTTCCTTCCATAACAGGCAGTGCAGCTTCAGGTCCTATATTTCCAAGTCCCAGCACAGCTGATCCATCTGAGACGATCGCCACTGCATTCCAGCGATTCGTGTAGTTGAAAACTTCATCAGGCTTTTTATGAATCAATCTGGATACATCTGCAACACCCGGTGTGTAGGCAAGGGCAAGCATCTTCTGATTATTAACCGGTACCCTGCTCTTGACTTCAAGCTTTCCTCTGAACTTTTTATGCAACTCTAATGCTTCGTTATTCATTTCAATCCCTCCATCAAATCAATTCGGCAATCTTCACCGAACGATTTTCCTTAGCTGAAATGTCAGCAGCTCTGGCAACGAGGATTGAATAGTATCCAGCCTCTACGCCAGCAGAAACGTCCTTATCTTCAAGAACGGATTCAACAAAAGCCCGAATTTCGTTGGCAAAAGACTGCATGTAGCGTTGAGGAAAGTAGTACAAAGGCTTATCGCTACAAACCGCAGCTTCTGTGCTCACAATGACGTTGGTTTCTCTATCGTTCTCGGCCCGTGCGCTACCTTTCGAACCAAATACTTCTACTCTTTGGTCGTATCCATAGGTGGTTTTTCTACTGACATCAATCGCACAAATCGCACCGTTTTCCATCTTCAATATGGCATAGGCGGTATCGAAATCTCCCGCTTCGCCTATTCTGGGGTCAAGGAGTACACTGCCACCAGCGTAAACTTCGACTACTTCTGACCCCGTTAAAAACCTTGCAGTGTCAAACTCATGGATCATGAAATCGAAGAAGATGCCACCGGATTTCTTCACGAATTCTATATCGGGCAGGTGGGGATCTCTTGAAGTCGTTCTGATCAAATGAATTTCACCGAGTTCGCCAGAATCTATAAAGTCTTTGACCTTTCTAAAGTTATGATCAAAGCGCCTATTAAAGGCAATCTGGATTTTAACGCCGGTGTTTTTTAGGTTTTTATAAAGCTCTCTGGCCGTTTCCAGATTATGTGCAAGGGGCTTTTCCATAAAAACATGTTTTTTTGCTTTAACAGCCGCTTTTAACATTTCACCATGTAATGTAGTTGGAGATGCGATAACCACGGCGTCTATCTCGGGATCTTCTAAAACATCCTGCCAATTGGCCGTGATTTCGAAGTCGCCCAAACGTTCAGCCCACTTCTTTGTTTCATCAACCCGCGGATCTGCCAGTGTTTTGACCTTGGCTTCCGGCACGTGCTGAATGAGGTTAGTTGTGTGAATCCTTCCCAATCTTCCCAACCCTATGACACCTATCCTCAAAGTTTCCACCGAATCATCTCCTGTTCTCAAAGAACTTCTTCGAGTTTTACTGGCCTATTCTCTTTAGCCGAGATCGTGGCAGCTTTGGCAATGACTATGGCCATCAACCCATCATGACCCGACACCGGAACTTCCTTATCTTCAATCAAGCTATCTATAAAATCTTTCATTTCATCCTCAAATGATTGCATATATCTTTCAAGGAAGAAGTAAAGTGGCTTGTCACTTGCAACACACTCTTCATTACTGAGTATGACGTTTGTTTCGGTGTCATTTTCAGCCCGGGCACTCCCTTTTGAACCGAAGACTTCCACACGTTGGTCATAGCCATAGGCTGCTTTTCTGCTGTTGTCTATTATGCAGGTTGCTCCACTTCTGAATTTCAAAACAGATACAGCGGTATCGTAATCACCGGCATCACCAATTGTGGGATCTATGAGTACGCTTCCAAAGGCACAAACTTCAACGACTTCGTCTCCGGCAAGGTAACGAGCCATATCGAAATCGTGAATAGTCATATCCATGAAAATGCCACCAGAAACCTTTACGTATTCAATGGGTGGTGGGGCGGGGTCTCGTGATGTGATATTCACTATATGTACTTCTCCGATTTTTTCATCTTCAACAAGCTTTCTTACTTTCCTGAAATTATGGTCAAAGCGTCTGTTGAAACCTATCTGAAGTTTTACCCCTTCTTCTGTTACAACTTCAAGCGCTTTTCTCGTTTTTTCCAGGTCCATATCGATGGGCTTTTCACAGAAAATATCTTTCTTCGCCCTTGCTGATGCGATTATCAGATCAGCATGAGTGTTGGTAGGCGAGCAGATGATCACCGCATCCACTTCGGGATTATCAATCACATCTTCAGGATCGGTCACAACGTTGTTTATTCCAACGGAATCAGCCCAGGCTTTGGTTTCTTCAAATCTCGGGTCACAAATTGTTATAACTTCCGCTCTTTCGACCTTTTGAACGAGATTTTTTGCGTGAATCCTTCCTATCCTGCCAGCTCCTATTACACCAACCTTGATTTTTTTATCCATCTTCTTCACTCCCTAAAATCCGAGAATCTCTTTCAGATAGGCACGGGCTTTTTTCGCATATTCGAGAGGAGGGGCTATTTTTGGATCCTGTTCCGCTTCAACGACAATCCAGCCTTTGTAATTAATGTCATCAAGTGCTTTTGCTATCGGCTTGAAATCGATCATGCCATCTCCTGGAACGGTAAAAACGCCCTGCTTAACGGAATATAAAAAGCTCCAATCCTCCTGGAAAGAGCGCTTCATGACGTCCTCACGCAGATCTTTGAAATGAACGTGCTTTATACGTGAGCCGTAATCTTTTATCATTTGTAAAGGGTCTCCGCCTGCAAAAACCAGGTGACCGGTATCGAGAAGCAAATAAACCAGATCAGGGTCAGTGCTTTCCATAAGCCTTCTGACTTCTTCATAGGTCTGAACCCCTGTTCCCATGTGGTGATGGAACACTATTTTCATATCTTTCTCAGCTGCAAGTTTTCCAAGCTCATGGAGCCCTTTGACGAGTTTCCCCCAATCTTCATCGCTGAAAATTGGCTTTTGGCTGTGCAATGGTGTATTCATAAGGCCTTGAACGCTTTTTCCGCTTTCGGATACGACTATCACTTTTGCACCCATAGCGTGAAGAAAATCCCTGTGCTTGATAAAAGCAGCAATAGTTTCTTCGGGATCTTTGGTGGTAAAGTAACTACTGAACCATGCACTTGCTATCTGCAATCCTCTGGGCTCAAGGGCCTTTTTAAGAACCATGGGATCACGTGGAAATTTGTTGCCAACTTCGCTACCTTCAAAGCCTGCCTCAGCCATTTCATCGATACACTGTTCAAAGGGAATATCACCGCCAAGTTCAGGCATGTCATCATTGGTCCAAGCAATTGGAGCAATTGCCAATTTGATGTCTTCTCTTCTGATACCCATCTAATTCCCTCCAGTCACCACTTGCGGGCGTGTTTTTTCATATATTCGCTGTCTTCCATATATGCTTTTTTCACTGAATCGCTTTCGGATACCTCTGCAACGCCAACTCGCCACCATGATTCATATCCACCGGACTGTGTGCCGGGTAAGACTTTCACGTCTATGAGGACGCTTGTGGATTCTTTTCTCGCTTCTTCCAAAGCTTTTCGAAGTTCATTTTCGTTACGCGCTGTGTAGGCTTTTGCACCTAAGCTCTTCGCTATTCCAGCAAAGTCTATCTGTATATAGTCATCATCGAGTTTTCCTGTTTCTTTCGAACGATACCTCAGCTCATTGCCAAATCCTTTTGCGCTTCCATGGGATTTTTGAAGGCTGTTTATGCTCTGGAATCCACCGTTGTCGAGTATAATGACGTTTATCTTCATTCGTTCCTGCAAACTGGTAAGAAACTCAGAATGAAGCATAAGGAAACTCCCGTCACTCAAAAGGGCGTAGGCTTCCTTTTCAGGTTCGGCCATTTTCACGCCGAAAGTACCTGAAACTTCATAGCCCATACAGGAAAAACCGTATTCCATGTGATATGACTTGATACCTTTGCATCGCCATAGCCTGTGTAAATCCCCCGGAAGGCTA
Organism: Thermotogae bacterium; assembly: GCA_003643975.1. Taxonomy (GTDB): domain Bacteria; phylum Thermotogota; class Thermotogae; order Petrotogales; family Kosmotogaceae; genus Kosmotoga_B. Next base: position 7,014 of record QNAR01000001.1, read on the forward strand.
CCAGCGGCTGCTACAAAAACGTCATTTTCAGTTGCGAAATCATTTATTATGCCAAGCGCTGTGGTTTGTGGGAGCCCTTTTTCAGATTCCAGGTGATAAAGCCTGTCCACTTCCCTGTCCCATTCTTCTTTAAGTGTTTTTAGCTCTTCTTTTGAATAATTCGACCTATATCCTTCCTTCTTCAAACCTTCCATCAGGACTTCAAGACCGAGCATGGCATCTGCGTTGAGGTGTTCGGCATCCATCTTCAGACCATCGAAATTATTGACATTTATGCTCAGGATTTTCACATTGGGGTTCTGAAAAGCGGTTTTTGAAGCTGTTGGGAAATCCATAAGCCTTGTACCAACTGCGATTATTAAATCCGCCTCCTTGGCGAGTTTGTTGGCAGCAAGGGTCCCTGTGGTGCCAACTCCACCCATGTTGAGCGGGTGATCCCACAGCATCGCTCCTTTTCCAGCCTGCGTGAAGGAAACAGGAATGTTAAAAGCTTCAGCAAATTCCCGTAAGGTATCCACTGCTTGAGAATAATGAACACCACCGCCAGCGATTATCAGCGGCTTTTTCTTAGTCTTAATGAGCCTTAGTGCTCTCACAAGAGCGCTCTCTGATGGTGGGCGCCTATCTATATGGTGTACTCTTTTCTCAAAGAATTCCACTGGATAATCATAGGCTTCACCCTGCACATCTTGTGGAAGGGCAAGGGTAACAGCTCCTGTTTCTGCGGGGTCGGTGAGAACCCTCATAGCGTTTAGCGCTGCAGTAATTAGCTGTTCAGGTCTTTCTATTTTGTCCCAGTATTTGCTCACAGCTTTGAAAGCGTCATTAGCCGTGATTTTTGGATTGTAAGGCATTTCTATTTGCTGAAGCACCGGGTCAGGCTGCCTATCGGCAAAGATATCTCCCGGGAGCAAAAGCACAGGAATTCTGTTTACAGTTGCAGTAGCAGCACCTGTCACCATATTGAGTGCTCCGGGACCTATCGAACTTGTACAGGCAAAGATTTCAAGCCTGTTTTTCTGTTTGGCGAAAGCAGTAGCAGCGTGAACTATCCCCTGCTCATTGTGTCCCTGATAAAATTTAAGAGAGAGGTCTTTCATGTTTTCAAGGCCTTCGCCAATGCCAAGGAGGTTGCCGTGGCCAAAAATCCCATATACTCCTTTGACAAATTTGTGTTCTTCCCCATCAAATTCGACATACTGGGCATCAAGGAATTTCAACAAAGCTTGAGCAGTAGTTAAGCGTATTGTTTTCAAATCATTCACCTCCGAAAGGCCATATGGAAGCGTCTTTTTCCGTTACCCACAGATGTTCCAGTTCAAAGGTAGGCACTGTATAAGGGTTACCATCAAGATGCCTTATGGCCCATATGTAATACATGGCGTATCCCGGTGCACTTACCTGTGGATGAGAGAGATCATCAAGGATTTTCAGCGTATCACCATGCCTGATCTTATAAACATCCTCGCCCAACATCCCAAAGCCAAAGCCCTGCTCGGGAAAGAAGCGATAATGGTATATTTCAGGCTGAGGATGGTGGTGTGGCGGATAACTTGACCACTTGCCAGGGTAATTTACCACCTCTCCAAGCACCAGTTTGGCATCTGGGGCGTTGGTTACATCAAAAATAGTACGCACGATCCTCGTAGAAGTTTCGCGCATTGTGCCTTCGCCTCTGTGTTCTGACCTGGTATCGTTCCCCTGATAAAGCCGACATTCAAAAACCGCATCATTTGTAGTTGCAAAAATTGCGATTTCTGCATTGGTTTTGGCCTCGATTTTTACCTCAGTGCTCATTGGAACATGCAGGCATACAGGTTCATTTTCCAAAAGAGAGTCTCTTTTTACCAGTTCTACCCTTCCATTCCATTCGAAAGATATTTCCCCTTTCATCAGCAGGAAAGCTCTTTCCTTTCCGGGCTGGCTTTTGTAGGTTTGTTGGCCCTTCAACAAAAGTAGACCAAAATCCATCATTGTATCTTTCTCTGATTCACCCTCCCGGGTTATTTCGTTAAAACCTTGTATGCGTTTCTTCGCTTTTAGCAAATACATTGCTCATCTCCTCCAGATTTGCATTATTTTCTTAAAAGGACATTTTTAACGCTGGCTGCTATATCCTGAGCTGTCATATTGAAGCGTTTCTTCAGGTAGTCAACATCTCCAACTTCGCCAAACAAATCTTTTACCCCCACTCTTTCAATGGGTACAGGGCACGTTTCAGCGACCACTTCGGCAACTGCAGAACCAAGGCCGTTATATATATTGTGGTTTTCGGCTGTCACAATTGCCCCGGTTTCAGATGCACATTTTTCAATGAGCTCTCTATCTATGGGTTTAATGGTAAAGATGTTAACTACTCTTGCATCAATGCCCTCACTTGCCAGCAAATCAGCGGCATCAAGAGCTTCTGCCACCATGATTCCCGTGGCAATAATAGTGACATCTTTCCCTTCTCTGAGAACTATTCCTTTTCCAATCTCAAAACTTGAACCTTCTTCGAATACCCGTATTGTTGTTTTTCTCGAAATCCTCACGTAGAATGGTCCGTAAGAATAGGTTATGTCTTTTAGAAGGGCTTTCATCATTACAGTATCAACAGGCTCTATAATCGTGATGGTAGGAATTCCCCTCACAAAGCCAATATCTTCCAAAGGCATATGAGTTCCACCGTTATATGCAGCGGTTACTCCTGGATCTGTTGCCATCATCTTCACGTTTAGCTTGTTATAGGCTATGGAGATATATACCTGATCAAGAGCCCTTCTAGTGCTGAAACAAGCAAAGGTATGAGTGAAGGGGATCTTGCCAGTGGCAGAAAGACCTGCGGCAATGCCCATCATATTGGCTTCCTGAACTCCCACGTTAATCGCTCTTTCAGGGAATTTTTCTAAAAATCTGTAAGTACCATTGGAATGCATCAAATCCGCATCGAGTACGATTATATTTGGATCACTCTTTGCAAACTCTATGAGCTGGTCGATATAGACATCTCTCATCATTACAGTGTCGGGTTTTCTCTTTTCAACGAGTTTGATCATCTAAGATCCCTTTCTTTCTCTTCCCATTCTTTTTGTAACGCGCTTATGGCATCGTTGATCTGCTCCTCATTAAACTTCATATGGTGGTTCAGCTCTATGCCTTCTGCAAAAGTGCAGCCTTTTCCTTTTATTGTGTGTAAAACAATTACAGAGCTTTTCCCTTTTGTTTCCTTTGCTCTTTGTATTGCTTCATGTATCTGCATGACATTATGCCCATCAACATCCTGAGCGTGCCAGCCAAATTCCTCCCATTTTTTCCTCAAATCCCCAAGTGGATTGATATTGTCAATGTATCCATCAAGCTGTTGCTTGTTGTAATCGATGAACACTATGAGGTTATCGAGTCCGGCATTTCCAGCGAATAATGCACCTTCCCAAACCTGTCCTTCCTGGCATTCTCCATCGCCTAAAAGAACATAAACATAGTTTTCCTTGTTGTCCATCTTATGCCCCAGGGCAATTCCTATACCCATAGAAATACCCTGTCCGAGGGAGCCTGTGGACATATCTATACCCGGGGTATGATTTCTGTCAGCATGACTCGGTAAATCCGTTCCCCCTCGATTCAGCGTTTTCAACCATTCCATGGGGAAAAAACCCTTCAAAGCCAGCGTTGCATACAAAGAAGGGCCTGCATGACCCTTTGACATCACAAACCAATCACGGTCTTCCCATTTTGGGTTCTTGGGATCGTATCTCATAACTTTGCCATAAAGCACTGCGAGCAGTTCAACAATTGACATCGCGCCACCAATGTGGCCAAATCCGAGATATCCGAGCTCCTTCAAGGTTTCAATGCGAATTTTTGTTGCGAATATTTCCAGTTCTTTCATTTCGTTGTCTGTGAGCATCAGAGTTTATTCACCTCGCTTGATTTTAGGGAGTGTAGAAGCTCCAAGGGGAAATACGGCGTATTTTGCGTTCATCCCCTTTTCACCAAAAGCTTCTTTTACAGCTTCAGTAGGGTTATCAAAGCATCTTATGCCAACTAACTTTTCTTCTGCGAATTCTTTATTGGTAACCAGGAAAATTTCCGATGTTTTTAACACGACTTTGGATATTGCAGCTGCTTTGTGGCCACCCAGGACAAAATTTTCTTTCAGGCCTTCAACCAGTTCCGTAGGCTTTTTTCCAGAGGTAATCCATTCTTTGAAAGTTTTACTTCCGTATTTCTCTGGACATTCGGCAAAAAGAATCATTCTACCACCGGGTTTCAAAACCCCGGCGCAGTTATCTATCGCCTTTTGCGCTTGATAGAGGTTGATATCCTTTGGATATCCTCCAGCGCTTACAATGACAATGTCAAGAGGCTCTTTAATGGGAACAAGCCCACTTTTTTCAAGGCGTTCAGCCAATATCCTGTGTGCCTTGATCCAATCACCAGAAGCAGCATCGATCACTCTATGATGTTCGCCCACAACCACGTTCAAGACGAAATCAATTCCCAGAAAACTCACACCCTCTTCGATATCCATGCGTACAGGATTGTCGTAAATAGAAGCCGCTTCAGCACCATCTTCCATCATGTGGCTGTGATTTTGTCTGATCGTTTTGGCAGAAGCGACACCGGGTAGAATGGCTTTGGCACCACCGGAAAATCCGGCAAAATAATGAAATTCCACGTTGCCAAGGCAAATTCTGAAATCAGCCTCAACAACAGGGCGAAAAAATTCTACTCTCGTCCCCCGGGTGGTTGTGCCCACATAAACCGTATTGTCCACGTCATGATTCAAAACTCTAATTCTTTCGTAGATACTTTTGCCAACCGCCTTTTGCAATTCATCTTCCGTCATCTTTCTGTGAAGGCCTAAGGCAATTACAATTGTTATATCCTCATCATTCACACCTGCTTTATTCAGCCTGTCAATGACATGAGGCAAAAGAACATCACTGGGGCATGGCCGGGTCAAATCGCTGGTCACTATCACCACTTTCTGTCCTGGCTTAACTAGCTGTTCAACTCTTTCCGTGCCCACCGGATGATTTAAGGCTTTTTCAACAAGTGCATTTTCTGAATCGGTGATGGATTGCCGTTGGGGGTGATACTCACCAACAAATCCTTTCTCAGGTAATTCAACTTTTACAGTCGATTCACCATATGGAAGTTCAAAATTGAGCATTATTTTTCAACCTTCCTGTACGCCTTTTTCAGAGCCTTAATAAGAGGAAGCTCTTTGCCAGATAAGAAGCGTACCATAGCTCCTCCAGCAGTACATATATAGCCAAACTTCTTATTGGCATTTTCTACGAGCTTCTGCGCAGCGGAGACACTATCTCCGCCTCCGATAACGCTATAACCCGGAGCTTCAGCAATGGCATTCCATATCTCTCTTGTCCCCTTTTCAAAAAGCGGGTTTTCATACGCTCCAGCGGGCCCGTTTATAAAAATCGTTCCTGCTTTCATGATTTCACCCTTATACAGCTCTATGGTCTTTTCACCTATATCAAGGAAAAGAGCATTATCAATTGGAAGCTCGTTGATAGAGCATTCCACACGTTTTCCATCTTTTTCATATGCAAAGTCTACAGGATTGAGAAACCTGTCGCCAAAGCGAGCAAGATAATCTTTGGCAGGTTCAATGAAGGCATCGAGAGAACGATCGAAAATGAATTTTTCCTGCTGCTTGCCGACCGATCTTCCCATAGCCATTTGCATGACTATTCCCGTCACACCACAGGTCAAGATTTTATCAGCAGTGCCATTTTCGAGGACCTGTTTCATCATTCCGAAAGCATCGGATATTTTCAACCCTCCAAGAACAAAAACAGCGGGCTTTTCAGGGCTTTCCATCACTTTTGTTAATGCTGAAAGCTCTTTGAAGAGAAGCCTGCCTGCCGCCGTAGGCAAAAGCTCTTCGAAAGCGACCATGGAAGGTGAGTTCCTATGTGCTGCCGAAAAAGCGTCGTTTACATAGTAATCTGCAAGAGGGGCAAGATTACGAACTATGTAGGTATTCAACATCTCATGCGCTTCGAGCTTTACAGCGTTCTCAAAGGTTGAAACTTCTTCTGTTAGATATCTAACATTTCCCAGCAGTACCGCTTCGCCTGGCTTCAGGCTTTTCACCATTTCCTGCGCAGCCGGCCCGGCAACATCATCGATGTATTTCACGGGTTTTCCAAGCTTTTCTGACAACTTTTCAGCATGCTCAGCCATGGAAATGAGATTATGGTAATCGAGCGTATCTCCCTGATGTGCTAGTATAGCCAGCTTTGCCCCTTTTTCCATTAGTTCCCTGATTGTAGGTATACTTTGATTTATTCTATTTTCATTGGCTATTTTTTTTGTTTTCGGATCGAGAGGGGAGTTGATATCAATCCTCAGGATAACTGTCTTATCATGGAAGTTAAAGTCATCGAGAGTATTTATCAAAATCTCTCGCATTACTTATGCCTCCCTATTTTTAGGTATTTGTTCGTAAGCCCAACGGCTTCCAGCCTATCCGCCTGCATTTCCATAGCGGCTCTGATACCATCAATCGTCTCGGGAATAACCACGGACTCTTGTGGAATATGCAGGGAATATATGAGGTGGTCTTCAAAAGGCGTAACTGTTTCTTCCCATATGGAAATTTCGTACATATCGCCGCGCGGATTTCCCAAATCACGTGCATAGCGGAATATGGAAGCGTTACCCAGAAAACCATCTTCTATTTTTACCAGCCTGATTCTTGGGTGTTCTCTGAATATCTCAATGGCCTCTTCTTTGGAAACTTTCTTTTTGGGTTTGGCAAAAACGGTGATGAAATGACCATGGGTAACGGGAGTGTGCACCAAAACGCCGGTGGCCTTCACATGAGGCATTATGAGCATTAAGTCAACCGCTTGATGGTTAGGAACCGGATCAACTTTCAGCGCATTAGTAAGACCTCTGTGGTAATCTCCCGGATCAGCAACACGCCTCACAATATGAATCATCGCGGATTCCACTCCAACAGCTCTATCTAAGCAATCTACAGAACGAATTAAACCAGTGGTATTGCATGAAGTAAGTTTCAAGAATTGTTTTCCTATACCTTTTTCATAATTTGCATATCCGTGAAAAAACACATCGGCAACGCTTGTTTTTTCTCCACCCTGGAAAATAGCTTTTTTGCCGTATTTTTCGTAAAGGACTTTGTTTTTCGCACCTACGCCAGCATTGGTTGCATCAAGAACTATATCCACTTTTTTAATCAGGTCTTCCAGATTTCCAGAAATAGGAATGCCAGCTTTTTCAACCTTTTCCCGGTTTTCCTCAACGGAAAGGTAAAAATCGTAGGGCATTCCCTTCTCTTTTAGAGCCCTAACGGCAAGCGTCGGAGCAACATCCGCTACACCAACAAGTTCCATGTCTTCTTGAAGTGCAACTCCATCAGCGAGACGTTGGCCTATCACACCATAACCAACTACACCAACTTTTACCATATTAAATCCCTCCTTGTATGCGTATTCACAAATCCCTCATACAACAAATCATCTCACAAAGAATACCGATGAACAAAACCTAAAGACCTCCCATTAACGGCTTTTATTTTCAGTTATTCCGAAATAATGTCGATTAAGCATTCTGTTCTCATAATGTATTCGCTTACATCCAGTTTTTTCGATCCAACTATGCGTATTTTTTCACAATGTTATCCGCATAATGTGCCAATATAGCCGTTTTTATGCTGTTTATAACTTTTATTCACAACATCTATTCTTAATGTAAGCGCATACATGACAACTCACTTTACTCTCTGTATCGATAAAATAAATTTAAAAATTTAAAAAAGGGCCTTTAGGCCCTTTGCATATATTATATTTCTCACACTGTTTTACTATTACTGTCTTGGGATAGTTCCTACTACGTTATCTACAAACCAATCCATGCTGAGAAGCTCACTATCTGAAGGAATATCTCCAGCGGGAACTCTGAGTTTGCCCTCCTGATCATACAGTGGACCAACAAATGGATGGAATGTTTCACTGATAATAGCTTCTTTGAAAACGGAAACGAGTTTTTTAACCGTATTGGGAACAAGATCACTTATGTCTAAATCCACAACGCCGTCGGCCATACCACCCCAGTATTGCTCGCTCTTCCATGTTCCAGCCATAACCTCTTTTATAACCCTTTCATAATAAGGTCCCCAATTCCATACAGGCGCACCAAGATATGACTTGGGCGCGAATTTTTCCATGTCGCTGTTATAGCCAATTGAGTAAACGCCGTATTCTTGTGCAGCTTGTTGGGCAGCCGGTGAATCCTGACCCTGCGCTATTACATCCGCGCCGATATTCAATAAAGAAATCGCCGCTTCCTTTTCCAGTGCAGGGTCATACCAAGAATTCACCCAGATAACATGAACTTTCGCAGCTGGATTTACATATTCTATGCCAAGGGCAAAGGCGTTTATTCCCCTCACGACCTCTGGAATAGGATAAGCAGCTACATAGCCTATGATGTTGCTCTTTGTCATGATTCCTGCTATAAGCCCTGAAAGGAAATCCGGCTCGTAAATCCTCCCAAAATATGTGCCAACATTATTGGCGGTTTTATAACCTGAGCAGTGCATGAAAATAGTTTTTGGATATTTTTTGGCAACGTTTATAACCGAGTCCATATAACCGAAGCTCGTCGCAAAGATCAAATCATATCCTCTCTGAGCGTAGCTTCTTATTACACTTTCAGATTCAGCACCTTCAGGCACGCTTTCAATGAAATCAGTTTTGATGGCATCGCCGAATACCTTTTCTACGTACTGTCTTCCAAGATCATGTGCATAAGTCCAGCCAGCATCGCCAACCGGTCCAACATAAACATACGCCACTTTCAGTGCTTTAGCAGACAGGAACATTGAAGCAAGCAAAATCGCTATAACCAAAATCGTGCGTCTTTTCATAAAATCATCCCCTTTGCATTCAATATGAAATTAAAAACCTGTTCTAAATATGCTTTCACAACACCATGATACACAAAAATCCATTTTTATCATAGAAAATTGAGATCATACAATTCAAGATAAGCATCTCTTGCGAGTTTTTCTTCTTCCCCCATTAAAAGTATTCCATTTATTTCTTCATTGCTAAATGTTGCCGCGAATGCGTTAATTATCAAAAACAGAATTACTGATATAACTATCATCTTTTTCATTTTGTTCCTTTCATTTTCGTTGTATCCTAACTCTATAATATAATCGAATACTTAGAGTTATCTTAAAGCAGACTTGGAATCCGAGGTGAAGAAATGGAAAGAACAAGGTGTCCCTGGGCTGGAACGGATCCGCTGTATGTTAAATATCACGATGAAGAGTGGGGTGTTCCTGTACATTCAGATAGAATTCACTTTGAATTTTTGATTTTAGAAGGCGCTCAAGCGGGATTGAGTTGGGCAACAATATTGAAACGACGGGAAGGTTACCGAAAAGCCTTCAGCGGTTTTGACCCCGGGCTTGTTGCAGATTACGACAATGAAAAAATCGAAGAACTGCTAAAAAACAGCGGCATAATAAGGAATAAGCGGAAGATACTTTCCGCCATAAACAATGCCAGGGCATTTTTAGAAGTACAAAAAGAGTTTGGCTCTTTCGATTCTTATATCTGGAGTTTTGTTGGAGGAAACCCCATTGTGAACCAATGGAAAAGCCTCGAAGAAGTTCCAGCATATACTGAGCTTTCCATTGCGCTCAGCAAAGATTTGAAAAAGAGGGGTTTTAGTTTTGTTGGACCCACTATCACTTATGCTCACATGCAAGCCGTGGGGCTTGTAAACGATCATCTTGTGAGCTGCTTCAGACATAAAGAAGTACAGCAGTTTTATTGAGCATAAAATGCCTATATTGTAGCTAATCTTCAGAAGCGAAACAATATGGCTAATGCTCTTTTTGCCGCTTAAAGACCATTAATGAGGGTATTTTTTTCATCAGTTCGCATATTGATTATATTTAGTTTTGCGGATCTTTCCTCATTAATTTCGAATACATCGTTGGTAACAGTGCAAGTGTCATAACGGAACTTGAAACCATAGTAAACCACATCAGAGAAGCCATGAACATGTGAATTTTCAGTGGTGAAACAAACAACGCTGACATTCCAATCGCGAGTCCAAAGGCATTGGCAATTATCGGTTTGGAAGTTGCCATAAACGCTTTTTTAGCGGCTTCAGGCGAGTTGTTATCTTTAAGTTTGTTTCTGTAATAAGAGCTGTAATGTATGGCATAATCTATTCCTACCCCAATGGTGATGCTTGCCATAGTTGCAGTGGTTATATTCAAAGGGATACGCAAAAATCCCATGAACCCGAACATACCAACCAATGTAATCCCGATTGGTATAGTTGCAAAGATCGAAACGAGGAAGTTTCTGAATGTAAGCAATAGCATTACAAAAACCATAACTATTGCAAAAAGCATCGAATTTACTTGCTTGTTGATGATGCTGTCATTCATCTCTTTTGTAACGTAAGGTACACCTACAACAGAGAATTTGATGTCCTCATTGCTCAAGCCTGTAATAGTTTCTTTTATCTTCTGGAGTGTTTCACCTTTTAAATCTTTTGGGAATACCATTATTCTCGATAAATTCTGGTCTCTTAAAAGAAAATTAGAAAGGGGATTCCCGGATTGTTTTGAGGCTAACATAAACAGCAAATTTGCGATTCCAATGGTTTTTGGATATGCAGGTGAACTGAGGTTATAGGCGTTTTTATTTAGGTAACCCATCACGTCATACACTGAGATTATCTTGTTTACAAGCCCTTCTTCTTTTAGCTTCTTTTCCATCTCAAGAACTTCACCCGCTGTTTTAAGATCAAGAGGATCTTTTGAGGTGTTTATCACTGCAAACAGCGGCATTCCACCGCCATTTATCTCTTTGACTTTTTCAAAACTTTTGGCCACCTGAGTGCTTTTTTTGAAAAAGTCAAGCTGGTTAAATTCAATGACTATATACTTAAAGCCTATGACAGCCGTCAAAATATATATTATGGCAAAAGCCATAACCCTTTTACCCCATAACTTAGAAACTGCTGTTGGGAGAAAGGTGTTTATTGGCTTTGGTTCGACTTTATCGAATTTTTTTATCTGAAGTGTAACCAGAGGTAGGAAGATCCAGGTTGCGACACCCGCAAAGCCTATTCCCAACGAAGCGTAAATGGCTAATTGAGATAATGCTGAGGAACCAGTAACCAGCAGTGAAAGAAAGCCAGCGATTGTGGTTAGTGTGGTCATTATCATGGGAAGGCCAACTCCTTTGAGGGTTTTCTCAACGGTTCCTACCCTGTCTTCATTCAAATTATCCATGAAATGAGACATAAAGTGGATGCCGTCTGCACTTCCCATGACAATGGTGAATATAGGAGCTAAAATGGTCAATATAGAAAGTTCCTTCCCTGTCCATCCCATAAAACCAACAGTCCATAAAGCACCGAGTCCTGCAGGGAAAATCGACAAAATAGTGTTTTTGGTTGAACCTATCTGTGACCTGAAAACGAGGACAATGAGAAAGCCCGCCAGCGGAGGAATAATCGAAATTATAACTAACAGATAGTCAACCAGTTTTTTCTGCAAGAATGCGTTTCCAGAACCATAATACGTAAACCCACTGTTTCCAAAAATATCCTCTATCTCTTTAACAGCTTTCCTGTAATCAGCGCCCGGGTTAAGAAAAATGTTGAAACTGGCGTAGCTTTTTCCATCATTCTCAATCAGCGGGTTTAGCTCTCCCAGGTTAGAAAGAAACTTCTTCAACAAGGGAATGTCCTCTGCAGTTATCTCCTCCAGTTTTATCGCCCTGAGCCCTGCGAATATCGTTCTGGGAGCAGGGCCGTTTACGCTTGAGACCGCTTCGAGATTTTCCAGCTGAGACTGGAGTTCTCGAAGCGCTTTGAACTTTTCGGTTTCGTCATTGTACTGAGGAATTTCTACCACAAAAATCAACTGATCGCCGCTGTCAAAAGTTTTTTCCATTTCTTTGTATGCCTTATTCGCAGGAGAATCCAAAGGAAGGAGTGCTGTTATATCGGGGTTTATCCTAATTCTTAACACCCCAAAAAGCGCAAATAAATTCACCAAAACGAGGATTGCAAAGAAAATTCTTTTCTTATTCGAAAGTAATTCAACGAATTTTTTAACCATAATGTCCTCCTGATAAAAGATTTGGAGTTTATGAAAAACGCAGACAATTTAGATTATATAATATAAGAGGGCTTTTGATAAATCTTTTTAGGCCTTGACGAGAAAGCGGCCTTTTTTTAGGGGGAAAAATAATGGTGAAATTGAAGACATTTTTTCATGAAAGAATTAACAAATTACGAGAAGAAATTCTCACTCCGAGAAAAGCTAAAGGACTGCTAATAAGCCGTAGTGATAACTTTTCATGGTTAACCTTCGGAGCAAGAAACCACATAACACTCAACACTGTTGAAGGGGTTGCTTCCCTATTAATAACCGAGGATTCAGTAATTTTGTTGACTGACAACATCGAAAAAGAGAGGCTAAAGAGTGAAGAATTTTACAGTGATATCTGGGACAAATTGGAAGTTCTCGAATATAACTGGTGGGAAGGAGAAGAAAATGCACTTTCACGACTTTTCATTGCTCCAGCAAAAGAGCTTATTTCCGATACCGGCAGATATGACACTTCGAACCTCAATTCCAGGATTGTCCCCTTTCGATATGCGCTTGTAGAACCTGAGATTGAAACTTATAGGCAGCTGGGAAAAGACTGTGACGAGATCTTTTGGGAGTTGATGCCAAAATTATCCCCGGAAAATACAGAGCTGCAAGTTCAGGGAATGTTTTATGAAGCCCTTGCCAAAAAAGGCATTGAACCTCTCTTGACGATAGTTTTCGGCGAAGACAGCTCAATACGATACAGGCATAACCTCTCCAGAAATATCACACTTGGAAAAAGCGTTTTTGTGAGTGTCTGCGCTCGAAAACGTGGGCTTGTTGTTTCTTCCACGAGATCCGCCCTCTTTGAGTTGAACAATGAACTCATAGAACAGCACAGGAAGAATTGCTACGTTGATGCAGTCGCCATAGCCAACTCTTTACCGGGAAATAGACTGTCGCGCGTATTCGCTGAGATAAGAAGAGCTTATAAGGCAATCGGTTATGAAGGAGAATGGGAGCTTCATCATCAAGGGGGAATTGCTGGATACAATCCCCGAGAATTATTGGCTTCAGATTTCAGTGAATATGTTTTGGAAAAAGGAGTCGCTGTTGCCTGGAACCCAACAATCACCGGCACTAAATCAGAAGATACTGCTATTGTAGGTGAAGTTCCTGAGATAATTTCATTTCCTGAGGGCAGTCATTGGCCAGTTATAAAGTTAAATGCCAATGATTATGTTATCCGAAGACCAGATATACTTGTTCTTTAGTTTCTACATATTTCAAGATATAAATCCAAAAACCCGGGCTAAACTTTTTTCTCAAACGTCGCATATTCCTTGTAAAGCTCCCCACCAGCCCCAAGGGCATCTTGAAAACTCTTTTTGTTTTCAAAGCCTATTATGCCGCCTTCGGCCATTGTATAACCCTTTTTGATGGCGTTCATGCCAACATGGTAATGCATGGCAAAGGAAACGCCTTTCCCCTGGAATTTCTCCACCACGAAAACGGTAAAGGTCCTGAAGGTCTTTATTTCTTTCTTTGCTTTCAAGAATTTCAACCAGCCAAAGGGATAAAGGCGTCCATTTAACTCCTTGAGTACTTCATTGTAATTGGGAATACTCGCTGCAAACCCTATCGGTTCATCGCCATGATATGCGATGGCTACAAGATCTGGATCGGCAAAGCGTTTCATATCTTTTACGATCTGAAGCATTTCTTCAAAGGAAGGTGGTCTGACCCCGACCCAATAATCGGGTATTGAGTTTTCCATAACCGTTTTCAGATCACGCGCGACTTTTTTGAGATTTCTCATCTGGGGCGAAATGATTTCATAATCGTAGCGCTTTTTGGCAATTTCAATGAGTTGAATAATTTTTTCTGGAACAGGCTTGCTCAAGTCGTATTTGAAACACGCCAGGTGGGTTTTCATAGCGAATCCGATTTCTTCCAGCAGTCGCTGGTAGTACGGGGGATTGTAGTTCATGTTGATAAAGGGTGGGTCATCAAAATTCTTTATGAGAATGGCTTTATAGTCATCACCATTTGTGGGTGAATCAGTACCGATGTATTTTTCAATACGCATTTCTTTGAACCAGTTATCAGCGCCGTGAAAAAGAAGGTCAACAATGCTGAGATCGTCGTAGCTCTCAAAAAGGGTAAAAGATCCCACGTTGTTACCGTGCTTCAAAACGTTTTTGTTGATATATACTCCAAGACGGCCCACAGGTTGATGTGCATTCATAACAAGGAAAAATTCTCTTCCGCCACTCATTACAGGAGCTCCTTTGCTAATCGCTTTCTTGACCATGGAATTCAGCGGTGGAATCCATTGGGGAGTGTTTTTATACAGCTCGTAGGGTAAGCGAATAAAGTTTTTCACATCTTTATCAGAAACAACTTTTTTGAGCCTCAATTTCATTCCAAACTCCCTCCATCTTCCTGCATTTTCTTTTGAAAAGCCCTGTCAATGGGATATGGCACCATGAGCAGTATACCGGTAATGAACAAAAGACCCGGCAGGCCTCCAAAAAGCAACCTTATTGCAAGCAGCACCTGTGGTTCCTGAGGTACGTTGGGCTTATATCCCACTGCGTTCAGCGTTAATCCCACGACGAAGAGCATCAAGGATGTTCCGAGCTTCTGAAAGAAGGTAGTAAGGCCGTAGTACATTCCTTCGCGCCTTTTGCCTGATATCAGGCGATCGTATTCTACAGCATCCGGCAAAATGGAAAATGGAAGTACGTGTGCAGCAGATACCCCAAAGCCCGTAACAACAATGGCAAAATACAGCCAGAAATTGGTGAGCTTGTCCCCCAAAAAAGCGATAAAAAGCAGACATAGCACGAGTTCTAACATTCCAAGCTGATATGCTCTTCTTTTCTCCAGCTTTCCCGCTATCCAGACCCAAAGTGGGAGGAAAACAATGGAAGAAACAAAAAGAATGCCTATTAAGAAGCCTATCTCAGCTTCACGATTCATCACATAAGTTGCGAAATATATTATGGTAGCTGATACGACATTTATGCCTGTCCAGGTGAAGAAATACATGGAAACTGCGAGAAGAAAGGGTTTGTTCTTTACTATATCTTTCAAAGCGCTTCTATCAAAGCCTCCTTTGGCGTTGGAATGAACCGTCTTTTCCCTGATAATCGAAAAGACTACAAGTGGAGAGCTGATTACAATAACCCCAAAAATCGTTCCCATGACGCTGTAACCGGTGCCGGGATTTGTAAAACTCTGTATTATAAAGGCTGGAACCGCACCTGCTATTAACCCCCCAAGGATTGAAAAGAACATACGATAAGCGTTAAGGCTCGTCCTTTCGTCGTAAGTTTCTGCAAGCTCAGGTGTGAGAGAATTGTACGGAACCGCATAAGCGGTGCTGGCAGTTGTGTGAAAGAGAAAAGCGATGGTGGAGTAAAGTATTTTCAGCCCTGGGGACCAGTGAGGTATTGTCCATAGCATTATAAAAGTTATCCCATAAGGTATGGCAGCCCCGAGAATATAGGGTCGCCTTCTGCCAAGGCGAGAAGTCGTTTTATCTGAAAAACCGCCAAAAAGCGGGTCGCTAAAGGCATCCCATACTTTTCCAATCAAGATGGCAAAACCAGCCCATGCGGCATTCACCTGCGCCACATCTGTGAGATAAAAGAGAAAATAGAAACCGATAATTGTCCATGAGATGCTCAATCCGAGATCTCCATAACCAAAGGCGAGTTTTTCTTTAACAGTCATAATGAAATTATACAATATCTAATGGCGATAACTGCGCAATTACATTGTTGTTCCGCCTCTTTTTTTATAATAACCATACATATGTTAGAATATTTATGGATGATGGAGTCCGTCCTAATTGCCAAAAGGCTAATGACTCCTACCTTTATGGGTAGGAGTTTTATTTTTTTCAGGCAGGCGGTGCATTTGAAACACATTCCAAAGGAAAACAACCAGCTTTATTTTTTGCTTTTAGAATTTATTGAGAAGAAAAAAAGTAGCTGTCCCATTTGTCTTGCAACCGAGAAGAGCGTGATTGATTATTTTGATATATTACTCTATGAACGGGTTAATGATCCAGAAACCCGAAGAGTCATTGACACTTCTATGGGGTTCTGCAGCAAACACACTGCTTTGCTTATGAGGATGGGAGACTCTTTTGGACAATCTATGATATACAGAAGTGTACTTACACATATTGCCAAAACATTGCCTTCACAGCTACCTCTAAAAAAAAGACGTATAATATTTCCCAAGGGCATAGATCACAAAAACAGTTATAAAAATAAGTGTCCAGCTTGTGATTTTGAAAAGGAGTTTGAGGAGTTGTATCTCGATGAGTTTGTCTTGGGACTTGAAAAACCAGAATTCAGGAAATCCTTTGCCCAGTCCAGTGGCTTATGCATACCACATTTCATAAAGGCCATGGAAATATGCCAAAAAAGTGATACAGCCGATTTCTTGCTTGATACTCAACTCAAGGTTATTGACAATTTAATAGCTGAACTGGATGAATTCATTCTCAAATTTGACTACAGGTTTTCAAACCAAAGAATGGGAAAAGAAAAAAATGCGTGGAAAAGGGCTGCGAGGCTTCTTGCCAGTAGGCATATTTTGGATGATTTAGATCAATGAATAACTTCCTGGGAGGTATAAAAGATGAAAGTAAAAGAGTTTGGTGAAAAGGTGCTGAAAAATATATCCAAAGTGATAATCGGAAAAGACAGAGTCATACGAAAACTGCTGGCAGTTATGATCAGTGAGGGGCATGTATTGCTCAATGATGTGCCGGGTGTGGGTAAAACAATGCTTGCAAGGAGTTTAGCACTTTCATTGGGACTGAAATTCAAGCGTATTCAATGCACCCCTGACCTTTTACCAAGCGATGTGACCGGATTGAATATCCTGGATATGAAAACCAATGAGTTCGTCTTTCAACAGGGCCCTGTCTTTACCGACATACTCCTCGCAGATGAAGTGAACAGAACAACCCCCAGAACACAGTCAGCTTTGCTCGAGGCCATGGCGGAAAAACAGGTTACCGTCGACGGAAAAACTCAAGCGTTGAGCGATCTGTTCTTTGTAATAGCAACTCAGAACCCCGTGGAATTTGAAGGCACCTTCCCTCTTCCGGAAGCTCAGCTAGACAGATTTGCCATATGTATGACATTGGGGTATCCAGAGAGGGAGCAGGAAATCCTGATGCTCAATAACATGAAGGAAGAGCATCCCATCGTTGAACTTAAACCGGTATCCAATGCCGAGGAACTGAGGAAAATCAGAAAAAGTGTTAGAGAGATACATTTAGATAATTCTATTCTTTCTTATATCACCGACCTGGTATGGAGCACTCGCAAACACCCTGATCTTGCACTGGGTTCAAGTCCTCGTGGTTCCATCGCCCTGATGAACCTCTCCAGGGGACTCGCGGCTTTAAATGGAAGGGACTTTGTGATTCCAGACGATGTAAAGGAAATAGCTGTTGAGGTTCTTGCACATAGGGTTATCTTAAAACCTGAAGCGCGTCTCATGCGCAAAACCAGAGAAATGGTTATAGAGGAAATTCTTGACAGCACAGAGGTACCTATCAAGAATGGCTAAGCTGCAAGTGAAGTCTTTCAGGTCGCGCAAAGGCCCATTGTGTCTCCTGACTGTGCTAGGGCTTATCTGGCTTGTCTTTCAAATCAATGCTTTCTCATTGACAATAGCTGTTCTATCTGCCACGTTATGGTTAGAATATTTTATTACAGGATACTTTTTAAGAAAGACTACCATCGAGAGAACGTTAAGTCAGAACAGAATTTTCACCGATCAGGCCCTGGAATTGGGTTACACTATAGAGAACCCTTTTCCGGGAGACCTCGAAATAGAGTTCGTTACGCTCATAGAAAAGGCAACCAGCACTTCAGGCATGAAAGCCCGGCGACTTTTGCTAAAGCCCAGGCAATCATTGTCAATCAGTACAGAACTTGTTTTTGCGCTGCGCGGAAGAAAGGACGTTTCCAGCTGTTCAATTGCATACAAAGATCCACTGGGCTTTTTCAAACACTGGGCGGTCTTCTCAAATCCGGAAGAAGTGCTTGTCCTCCCAAGGCTCATGGAATTTGAAACCTTCCCTTTGATGCTTAGAGAGCTCCTTCCCGGTTCCAAAAGCGATTTTCAGTTGCTTGAAGACCCCACTTATCTTAAAGGGGTTAGGCGATACGCTTCTGACCCCATGAATCGAATACATTGGAAAATATCCGCAAAAATGAGAGAACTCTACACAAAGGAATTCAACTTCACTGCCATCAGTAAAACCATGCTTTACTTAGATCTCAACCTCACAAAAGAGGTCTTTGCACGAGCCGTGTGGTCGCAGATGAGAAGAAATTATGAAGAACAGGCAGTGTTAGCGGCATCTTCTCTAATTCGTTGGAGTCATGAACGGGGAAATAGAATCGAACTGGTTGTTGTGGGGGCTGACATTCTCAAAACTGAATACAGGAAAAAAAGTTGGGTTGAAACAGTGGAACTCCTTGCACTAGCCAAAGGTACTGATGATGGCATTGAACTTTCAAACATTCTTTTAGAGGATATAGAAAAGTTAACACCGTCGACTACATTGGTGATTTTCTCGCTTTATCTTACTGATTCCATCTTGCCTGTTCTATTGAAAGCCCGGTCCAAGTGCGCCAGAGTATTGGTATTGGTTATGCCTTATGGTTTCAGGGATCCGCGTTATAAAGCGGGTAGATCTTTCGAGCTGTTGCCACAGGATATGAAGCGCCTAAGAGAAAAAGCGGCCTTGCTCGAAAAAGAACAGATACTCGTAAGAATCGTCAGAGATAACCAGTCTTTGCAGGAGGTGGCAATGGAAATTGAAGAAGTTAAATGATTTACTCTCATTTTTCTACGCCTCTGCAGCAGTTATTTACGTTTCTGCCAGGGATTTTGGCCTGATAGGTACTTCTATTGTTCTTGCTGTGGTATTGTTCATGCTTTATTCCACAAGAATCAAGGCTGGCTGCTCGGCTTTTGTTATGTTGCCTTTTCTGCTTTTTTTCAGCATCTTTGTGTCCATGGGAACCCGGAGACTCGATTTTGGAAGTTCGTTGTACTTCTTCATAGTATATGCGGCAATTTTGCTCTCCCTTTCAGCGGAAATCTGGACCGCTATTACAGGGCTTGTGCTCTTTGGAATTAGCCTTTCCCTGGGTGGATTCAGTAGTGCAGATGCCGTGATTTTTGTCTTTATAGTACTGCTCTGGTTCTTCACAAGAAATTTGAAAATTCCCATCATTTTTCTGACGTTGTTCCCACTATTGGCCATCATAATACTTTTATCAGCCAGTGGGATTGAACTGAGTATCACGGACCAATTCATGCCCAAAAACCAATCAGCAAGTGAAACACCATCTGCAACTGCATTTGAAGAGTCTGTACCAGCGGAACCATTCTCGAATAATCCGATGGACTTAAACCCATCACCTTCCAGAACAGATAAAACCGTACCGGGTAAATTGTTGTTTATTCCTGATTTTTTATTGAATTTTCTTCTTGTAATTGGAGCTATCTCCATGCTGTTCATGATTGTCAAAGTAAAGGCTTTCAGCGGCTACCTTAAAATCCTCCTTCTGGGGACAGCGATTTTTGCCATTGTAATAGCTGGTTCTAGCTCGATATTTATGTTCCTTAACCAGACTGAAAACAAACCAACCACTTCGGGAACGGGTATAGGTCCCCAATTTTCTGGAAAAGTCGGTAGTACCATTCCGGGCGTTATTTCTGAGACAGCATCTTCGACAGCTCCAGCAAAGATAGTCAACGGTTTTTTTAGTATGAGTATTGAATGGATACTCTTGATAGCCGCTTCCAGCATAGTTGTTTTTACAGCTTTAGCCTTGATTAAGCTGATGAAAAAGGTTGCTAACGAAGCGCCGGAGGAAAAAGCAAAAACCAAGGAAATACCGGAAGAAATCGAGCTCTTGCCGCTGGATAAGTTACCCGATTTACGCATTTCAAGGTCTTATATACTCGCTGCCTATTGGTGGCTGAGAAGAAAATATTTTTCTACTTTGCACCACCTCACTCCTTATGAACTTCTCACTCTGGAAAAGGGAGAGACTACCTTTGAAGAGCTAACTGAAATTTACGTAAGAACAAAATACGCAGGTAGGTCACCTTCAAAAACTGAATGCGAAAAGTTCCACCAGCTTCTGGTTATTCTCGCAAAAAGATATGAGTCTCCCGAGGAGCTTAACGCATATAACCATAGATAGATACGTGTAAGTTTCTCACAGCTCAGTTTAATTAAGATATTTATTCTTTGATTTTATAATACTTCTATGCTTTAATTGTTTATGTAAACGTTTACGTAAACGTTTACTGGAGGTATGAAAGTGCAAAAGCATCCCGGAATTAAGGACATTGCCCGGATTGCAGGGGTTTCTATTGCAACAGTCTCAAGAGTATTAAACGGTAATTCCTATGTAAGCCCAGAACTCTCTGAAAGGGTTTTGAAAGCTGCTGGTAAGTTGGGTTATCAACCAAATCGAATCGCCAGAGGCCTGCGAAAAGGAAAGACAAATACCATAGGTTTTCTTATTCCTGATATTGAAAATCCCTTCTTTTCAGCAATTGTGAAAGGTGCAGAGAATTTTCTCAGGAAGTATGGTTATACTATCTTGCTTTGTAGTTCGGCTGGAAAGGCTGAAAGAGAAGATGAACTCTTAAATGTGCTTTATTCCCATAAAGTCGATGGATTGATGACCGTTCCCCTGGAATCTCAGAACCCCTATCTTGAAAGGATTGAGAAATTAAGCGTTCCTGTTGTCGTTATCGATGACATAATAAACCAAAAGAATATTTCATCAGTGGCTTCTGATAATTATTCGGGTATGAAAAAACTCATGCAGTATCTTCTCGATACCAATCACAGGTCCTTCGCCTTTCTCAGCGGTGATCCGCATACATACTCTGGTAAAGAGCGCTTACAAGCCTTTAGAGATGTGATGGTTCAGGAAAAGGAAAAAGTGGAGTATGAAATTCTCCTTGGTACATATACTTTTAGCAGTGGAATAGAAATGCTCAGAAAGCTCAGAAAAATTCCCGATGCCATTGTTTGCGGCAATGATATGATAGCGTTCGGAGTCCTAACTGAACTGCAAAAATTGCATTATAAGATACCAAATGATGTATCTGTTACAGGTTTTGATGACGTGCTTTTTTCAAAGATGACAAATCCTCCACTAACAACTGTGAGACAAGATTATTACATGATGGGAAGAGTTGCTGCTCAATTGTTGATAGAAGATCTGAATTATAAAAAGCGAAATAGCATTTTGCTAAAAACCGAATTGGTAATTAGGGGGAGTTCTCGTGGATGAACCTGGGGTTATTTTGAAGATGGAGGGGATTACCAAGAAGTTCCCCGGAGTTCTTGCATTGGATAAAGTAAACTTCAGCATGAAAAAAGAGGAAATTCACGCCCTTGTAGGTGAAAACGGTGCAGGGAAATCAACTTTGATAAAGATTTTAAGCGGTGTTCATAAGCCCGACGAAGGAAAAATCTTTCTCGATGGGGAATATGTTGCCTTTTCCAATCCAATTCACGCTATTGAAAAGGGTATTTCGGTTATATATCAGGAGCTAAATTTAGTTGAGGAGCTGAGTGTTGCCGAGAATATATATTTGGGAAAGGAAAACAGAAACTGGTGGAACCTTGGAAAGAAAGTACTCATTGAAAGGGCTGAAAAGCTTCTGAGCAAATTGAACTTTCCAATTTCTGCGAGTGAGAAAGTAAAGAATCTCAACGTATCCGAAAAGCAACTGGTTGAAATAGCAAAAGCCATGGCTACCAACGCAAAAGTAATCGTTATGGATGAGCCAACAGCTACTATCACGGAACATGAGGCCAAGCAGCTCTTTTCTCTCATGAGAGGGCTTAAAGAGCAGGGGGTTTCAATAATTTTCATCTCTCACAGGCTTGAAGAAGTATTTGAGATCGCAGATTCAGTTACTGTGCTCAGAGATGGGAAGCTCATTTCCACCGGGAAAATCGATCAATATGACAAGAACCGCCTCATATCAGATGTTGTGGGTAGAACCATATCAGATATGTATCCAAAGGAAAACACGGTCACTGATGTCAACGCTTTTGAAGTTGAGGAGCTTTCAGTGCCTGGATACGTGAATAGACTCTCTTTTAACGTGAAAAAAGGTGAAATTCTTGGCATTGCTGGCCTTGTCGGTTGCGGGAAGAGCGAAGTTGCACTCGCAATTTATGGAGGCATCAAGGCTCATGCCAAAAAGGCCTTGCTGGATGGTGAGAGGGTTTCTTTACCTACAAGACCCGATATTTCCCTCGAAAGAGGTGTTCTGTTGATTCCTGAAGACAGAAAGAGCCAGGGACTTGTTTTGCTGCTGAGCGTCACAAAGAATATCGTTTTGCCCAACACAAAATTCATCACAAAGCTCGGTCACATCAGATGGAAAGAAGGGCGTAAAATTTCCGGAAACCTTGTCAAAAAGCTCAACATAAAGACCCCTACGTTAAGTCAAAAAGCGGAAAATCTCTCAGGTGGCAATCAGCAGAAAGTAGTTTTGGCAAAAGGGCTTGTTAGAAAACCAAAATTGATCATATTTGCAGAACCAACAAGGGGTATAGATGTTGGTGCAAAGGTAGAAGTTTACAAGCTCATGAATGAGCTTGCAAACCAGGGAGTTGGAATAATAATGATCTCTTCCGAACTTCCAGAAATCGTGAGCATGAGCGATAGGGTTTTGGTTATGCATAGAGGTGTACAAAAAGCCATTCTTGAGGGCGAAAACATAAATCAGGAAAACATTATGGCTGCTGCTATGGGAGGTTGATGATTTTGCTTAAAAAATTCTTGAATCTTTTGAGGAAATTTCCCATAATTCTTGGCTTTATAGGAGTTGTGGTATTGTTCAGCATTCTCACCAACAGGTTTTTCACCTTATCGAATT
The DNA here is from genome assembly GCA_003643975.1 of Thermotogae bacterium. Lineage (GTDB taxonomy): Bacteria > Thermotogota > Thermotogae > Petrotogales > Kosmotogaceae > Kosmotoga_B. Next base: position 30,097 of record QNAR01000001.1, read on the forward strand.
TCTTGAATGTTTTCAGACAAATCTCTATTAACGCCATAATCGCATTTGGAATGACTTTTGTTATACTCTCCGGTGGAATAGACCTATCAGTTGGGTCAGTGTTTGCCCTGGCAGCAGTGGTTGGAGCTTCGATTATAAAAGGCGGAAATGTTTTTCTGGGTTCTCTGGCCGCGCTGGGTGTAGGGGCTGCCATGGGGGCTTTCAACGGGGCTATTATCGCCAAACTCAAACTTCAACCTTTTATCGTCACGCTGGCTACAATGGCTATTGCCCGTAGCTTTACCCAGGTTTATACACAGGGCCGGCCCATAACAGGGCTCCCTTCAACTTTCAGGGAAATTGGAAGAGGAGAGCTGTTCAGCGTTCCGGTTCCAATTTATATCATGTTCGCGGTATTTTTCATCTCGCTGTACATACTCTCAAATACAAAGCTTGGTCTTTATACATACTCCATAGGTGGAAACGAGGAAGCCACCAGATTGAGTGGCATTAAAGTAATAAGATACAAGGTCACGATTTACACTATAAGCGGCTTACTCTCTGCACTTAGTGCCCTCATCTTAACCGCAAGGCTCAACAGCGCCCAGCCTATTTTTGGAACTGGATATGAGCTGGATGCCATAGCCGCTGTGGTATTGGGGGGAACCAGCTTATCAGGGGGTAAAGGAACTATTATTGGAACGCTTTTTGGAGCTATGGTAATGGGAGTAATCAACAACGGCATGAATCTGGTTAATGTTTCGCCTTTTTACCAGCAAGCGGTTAAAGGTGCTGTTATTCTTTTGGCAGTAATGGCTGAACGTTCGGAATAAATGGGGCTTAGCCCCAATTTTGAAGGGGAGGGAACACTATGAAAAAGATCCTTTTAATTGCAGTATTGGTAATTTCTGTTTTCGCACTAGCGGCTAATTACCGGATAGGGCTTTCTTTGTCGACACTTAACAATCCTTTCTTCGTAACTCTCAGAGATGGCGCACAAGACATGGCAAACAAGCTTGGTGTGGAACTGATCGTTGCGGATGCCCAGGATAACCCTGCGAAACAGCTCAGTGATATCGAAGACTTCATACAACAGAGGTTGAACCTGATTATCATCAACCCCACAGACAGCGATGCAATAGTTACAGCTGTGGAAGAAGCAAATGACGCTTTCATACCCGTAATTACAGTAGATAGGGCTTCCAATGGTGGGCTGGTTGTATGCCATATCGCCTCCGATAACGTCGCGGGCGGAAGGATGGCTGGCGAATTGGTAGCAAGCCTTCTCAAGGGTGAAGGAAACGTAGTGGAACTGGAAGGTATCGTTGGGACATCCGCTGCAAGAGACCGTGGAGCAGGCTTTGAAGAAGCCATAGCTAATTACCCCGGAATAAAGCTTGTAGCGAAACAAACGGCGAATTTCAATCGTGCTGAAGGCCTTACAGTTATGGAGAACATACTCGAAGCCCATCCAGATATCGACGCAGTTTTTGCCCAGAATGATGAAATGGCCCTGGGAGCAATTGAAGCTATCAAAAGTGCCGGGCTTCTGGACAAAATCATCGTGGTAGGGTTCGACGCCATTGATGATGCCGTTGCAGCGGTACAAAAAGGAGAAATGACCGCAACAATAGCCCAGCAACCTTACAAGATGGGGGAACTCGCTGTTCAAAAAGCTTTTGAATATCTGTCCACCCAGACGATATACATCCCTGTCGATCTCAAGCTGGTAATGCAAGAATAAGTGCTGAATGGGGGCATTTGCCCCCATTTTTTCTTTGGGAGGATAATTATGATTGCAGTAATCGGTAGTAACAACGTTGATATAGTTTTGCGAGTACGGCACTTTACTTTGCCCGGTGAAACACAGAAAAGTGAGGAACTTCGATTTTTCCCCGGTGGAAAAGGGGCAAATCAAGCAGTTGCTTCTAAAAGGCTCGGGGCTGATATTTATTTCCTAAGCTGTGTGGGTAATGACGCCAACGGGCAATTTATCACTGGAAAATTAAAAGATGAGGGATTAGAAGAGCATCTCGTTCCAACCAATGTACCAAATGGAGTTGCTGTTATCGAGGTAACCCGTTCTGGCGAGAATAGAATAGTGATTTACTCAGGTGCCAACGCTCATTTAACGGAAGAGCTTGTGAATTCTAAAAGAGAAGAGCTTTTAAAAGCAGATTTTCTCTTGCTTCAGAATGAAATTCCTTTTGCAGCGACTTTAGTAGCGGCGAAGTTGTTTAAGGATGCAGGAAAATTCGTCATATTCGATCCAGCACCGGCTACTGAAATCAGCGATGAAATCTCAAAATACGTGGACATAATAACACCAAATGAAGAAGAAGCCAAAGCAATAGCCAAGGCTGATATGTCTCCAAAGGCGCTTGTCGATGCTCTTTTAAAAATGGGATTTGGCAATGTATTGCTCAAACTTGGAAGCAAAGGCGGGATATTCAAAGGCGAACTCGGTTCTTTTGATTTTCGGGCTTTTGAAGTTAATACTGTGGACTCAACAGCAGCTGGTGATGCTTTTAATGGTGCACTTGCAACCGCACTGAATCGAAAAATGGACATTAAAGAAGCCGTGAAATTTGCCAGTGCTGCTGCGGCCATATCTGTTACCAGACAGGGAGCTCAGCCTTCACTTCCATATTTGGACGAAGTAATTTCTTTTCTCAGTGAGGTGAAGAAATGAAAAAAACTGGAATAATAAATAGAGAGCTTGGAGCTGTTATAGTCAAGCTGGGGCATACTGATGCCATTACAGTGTGTGATTGCGGATTACCACTTTCCGAAGAGAAAAAAGTTATCGACCTCTCCATGAGAAAGGGCTTTCCGGGATTGATAGAAATTCTTCAGCCGCTCCTCGAAGAAATTGTCGTTGAAAGAGCTATATTGGCCAAGGAGATAATAAAAGCAAACCCCGAAATGCACAAAAAACTCTTGGAACTGTTAAAGAATGTGGATATTGAATATGTAGAGCACGAAGATTTCAAACATATGGCACTCGAAAAGTCCAGAGCCATAGTGAGAACAGGTGAAGCTACACCTTATTCCAATGTCATTCTCTTTTCAGGGGTAGACTTCTAAAAGCCTACAATAAGAAAGTAAATACACACAGTTACCAAGGTAGAAACACTCAGTGGAATAATTATCCTTCTCACCAATGCCGTATAGCTGACAGAAAAGTATTGGGTAGTGAGTGCAACACAGAGATGCACTGGTGAGAGTAAAACCCCTGCAACGGCAAAGGTATAGGCGAGCAGGGCAGAAGGGAACATAACCTGCGTTGCAACAAGGCTCATCAACAATGGAAAGCTCAGTCCCACAGATGCCTGGGTAACACCCGTCATCATTCCCATAATAAAAGGCAACGCGATAATCACCAGAACCGGCGGCACAGACCATGAAAGCAATTCATTGCTCATGGTTTCGGGGATGTGCGATATCTCCACAAAAGCTTTGAAGAAAAAAACTGCAAGCAACAGAAAAAAGGTTTTCCACTTCAAGGAATTTTTGAAAATTTTAAGCCTATCCTTTTTTGTGAACAAATATATCAAGGATACAGCAAGCACTACAAGCCAGCCCGGTTGATTCAAAATAACCAGAACTATCACCATGGCTATGGGCCATGAAGAAATGAGCAATTCTTTAAGGGCATCAAGAGAGAATTTGATCTCAGGTCTTATCCTGACCATATAGAGATAACCTATGACAATTGCTGCGATTCCCGCCGGGAGCATTCCGATAATCATCGATTTCAGTGGAGTATTTGCCATACTCGAAGCTATAACTATTGCTGGATACAAAGGCCAAAAGTACTCCATAGAATGTCTAAACCAATAATTCGTTACCATTGAATCTTCATTTGTAATGGTAGGATCTCTAAGCGCCATTTCTTTAACCATCGGCGCCGAGAACATAGCGCCTCCGGGCATTGGAAGCAGGCCCATGGTGGCTGGCATTAAAGAAATCGCAACTCTTGGAGCGGTGAATATCCTACCAATCGCAGAAGTAAACCTGGCGGCATCACCGCTACGATTAAGCGTTTCACCCAGGAGATAAATGGAAAAGATCGTTATCATTACTTTCCAGAAATTCCAATCCGACACTTCTTTAACAAAGGCATCATAATACAGCACAGGTTCAATTAAAAGCATCATACCTATTGCTAAAATTGCTATGATGAGAGAAATCGTGATATCTTTTATATAGCGTAGAGATAGCATCATTGCTAAAATCCCAAGAAATACCGATAGTGTTGTCATGGAATCACCTTAGAAATAGTTTGCATAACGAATTATACAACAGGAGTGATAATTATGGGAGGCCAAAAGGAAAATATTTTTGCTCTGAGATTTTCAAAAGAACTCCAGATTATTAACGAAAAATCTATGGATGGCGGCA
>QNAR01000002.1 GCA_003643975.1 Thermotogae bacterium
GACGTATAACGAACAACATACAACCCACAACGATTTTTCTCGGCTCTCGATTCTCAGATCTTGAACCTAAAATTTATACGGAGGTGTTAAAATGAAACTAGTTATTGAGGGTATGAGCTGTAATCATTGCAAAATGAGGATAGAAAGGGTGTTATCTGAAGTAGATGGCGTAAAAAAGGTTGAAGTAAATCTCGCTGGTGGATTTGTTATGGTGGAAGCTTCAAAAGATTTGCCAAAAGAGGTACTCAGGGAAGCAATAGATGATGCTGGCTATACTCTGGTCAAAATAGAAAACTGACATAGGAGGTTATTATGGAGGACCATTCTCATCACGTTAAACACCAGGAGACTTTAAGAATTCTCAGGACCGCAAAAGGGCAAATAGAGGGAATCATGAAAATGATTGAGAATGAGCGATATTGTATTGACATCTCTACACAGCTTTTGGCTGTAATAGCTCTATTAAAGAAGGCAAATACGGAGATCATCAACAGGCATATTGAAACCTGTGTCAGAGAGGCAGTTGAAACGGGATACGTAGATGAGAAGATAAAAGAGCTTGAACAGCTAATGAAACATATCGAAAAAACCCTGTGAAGCCCAAAAAAAGAGCGCTTTAAGCGCTCTTTTTTTATTCTGGGAGATACACAAAACTATCGGGCCTTTCTCCATCGAAGACTTTTACCATGTTCTGGATGGCGTCTATTAACATGGTTTGACGGGTTTCTATGGTAGCTGTACCTATATGTGGCAGTAATACAACATTATCAAGCTCCATTAATTCTTGGGGAATATAAGGTTCGTTTTCAAAGACATCAAGCCCCGCACCATAGATTCTTCTCTCCTTCAATACCTTTATTAGAGCTTTTTCATCAACAACAGGGCCTCGTGCAGTGTTGATCAAGATAGCATTGGGCTTGAGAAGCTCAAGCCGCTCTTTATTAATAAGATGATATGTTTCAGGTGTTAGTGGTACATGCAACGAAATGATATCCGCTGTTTTCAAAAGGTCTTCAAGGGAATAATATGAAGCGGAAAGCAATCGTTCTTCAGCTTCGGGGATTCTATGCCGGTTGTGATAAATCACTCTCATGCCAAATCCTATTGCCCTTCTCGCCACTTCTCTACCGATGTTTCCCATGCCTATGATTCCAAGGATTTTGCGATGAAGGCCGATTCCCTGAAAGAGATTGAAGCGCCAACCCTGGAATTTCCCCGCTTTCAAAAAATTGTTAGCTTCAAACAACCTTCTGGACACAGCAAGCATCAATAACATAGCAATGTCAGCTGTGGCTTTACTTACAATCCCCGGGGTGTTAGTTACGGCTATCTTTCTTTCTTTTGCGGCCTTTATATCGATGTTGTCGTAGCCAGCAGCACAATTGGAAATTACCTTTAACTTTGGAAGAGAGAAGATGATATCTCTGTCGATTCTATCAACAAGTGTAGTCAAAAGCGCTGTTGCGTCTTTTCCAAGTTCAACAATCTCTTCCTTGGAGAGAACACGCTCTTCATCGTTATAGACTGTCTCATACTCTTTTAGTAGAATTTTAGTCATTCTTGGCGTTGGAAAAGTGACCAGAATTTTTTCCATTTCTTTCCCTCCTGAAAAAATATCCTTTTTCCAGATTCCTCATTTCTTAGATGTGAACACAATATGTCTGTGGTATATATTACCAAACGATTTTATCACATCAACCAGAAAGAGACTTTACCTGTTTTCTCCAGAATTTATTGTTGATTTGAAATTAGAAAGCATCATAAAAAGAACAGCAAGAATATTGTGGAGATAGCTAAACTTATCAGGAGGACTATTATCCCGTATTTGAAAAACTGAATAAAACTGATTTCTTTTCCATAATACCGTTTAAGAAGCGCTAAGCCAATAACATTTGCAGAAGCGCCAATGGCCGTTCCATTACCTCCGAGACAGGCTCCTAAAGATAAAGACCACCACATGGGCTCGAGATTACCAAATACATTTGGGTTCAACTTTTGCATGGATTCAATAACAGGAATCATAGTCGCTGTATAGGGAATATTATCGATGAAAGCGGAAGCAAATCCCGAGATATTTACCACAAAGACTTTCGCAAGCTGATATGAACCATGGGAGAGTGCGAGTATGTGACCTGCAAGATATTCGAGAAAGCCTGTTTCTTCAAGAGCCCCAACCATTATGAAAAGGCCAACAAAAAATAGTATGGTTGACCATTCCACTTCTTCCAGTGTTTTCTCTACTTCCTTAGCTCTCATTGACAACATTGATACAGAAGCAATCATCAAGGCAATAAAGGAACTTTCAAAGCCAAGGCTCTCTTGAAAAACAAATAGCACTACGGTAATAAATAGCAGCACAATAGAGATGTAGAAATGCCTTTTATTTGTTATCGGGTTACCAGACTGCGTCAACAGGCTATTGTCAACCTTTTTCACCAAAGTTTTTTTGAATACCAGGATCAAAAAAAGATTAACTGATACGAAGATAAATAGAAGTACTGGACCGAGGTTCAAGACAAAATCACTAAAATGTAATTTTGCAGCGGATCCTATCATGATATTCGGCGGATCACCAATCAGGGTAGCTGCCCCACCTATGTTAGAGGCAAATATCTCACCCAAAACAAAGGGTATGGGGTCGATACCTGTCGTGTCAGCAACGGCCAAAGTAATGGGAAGCATGACAAGGATAGTAGTAACATTATCCAATACTGCAGATGTCAAAGCTACGATTATGACAAAATATATATAGAGTTTCAACATATTTCCTTTAGAAAGCTTCAAAGCTTCCAGACCCAAAAATTCAAAAAGGCCACTCTTTTTTATAACATTCACGAAAGTCATCATGCCAATAAGTAGAAAAATCGTATTGAAGTCTATATATTCGCTGTATATGCTGGTGGGGTCGTGAAAGATCCCAAGAAAAACCATAAAGACCGCGCCAAAAAGGGCAATAAGAGTTCTGTGAACTTTTTCGGTAGCAAGAAAAGCATAAGCAATTAGAAAAATGGTAAAGGACAAAATCATTTCTGGGGTCAAGGTTACATCTCCTTCGCAAAGTGCTCACGAGAGAAATTATACAACAAAAGGCAGGATTGATAAAATATTGAGCAGTAACTTATGAAAATAGGGTGTCACGAAAAAAAAGACATTATTTAAATTTAACAATTGAAAAATATATTGCTATAATATATAAGTAATATATCAAATTATGCACTTGAAGTTAACGAGATGATGTAAGAAAAACGAGTCATTGAAAATATTTTTCGGTTATTATCAGAATGTTTATATCAGTTTTTCAGATTATCCTTAAGCTATATACGAGTCATTCACCGAATATGACACGAGTTCTGCGCACACTTTGTTTTATTACGACCCAGAGGAGCATTAACATTCAAAGGGGGTGTCAAATGATATGAAACTCAAAACATTGGTTGTTATACCAATACTAATTTCTTCGTTATTCTTTGGAGCCGCAAATATCGATCAAGCAATAGACAGTGGAATCGCGTTTTTACGGAATAATCAAGACCCAAACGGCACGTGGTTTTATAATGATATCTTAGTCAGTCATGAGATTATCGAATCGCTCGTAAGCGCTTTTGGCGTTGAGTGTGTGAATGACATGGCTGTGAATTTTGCAGAATACGTGATCAAGAGTATTGAACCACAAACCGCATTTCTTTCATACGACTATCTCTTCAAACTCGATGATTTGAATTTGCTCAGCGAATATATGTCGTTGAACCTGGCTTATAAAATCTTGGGTAAGCCAAACCTGAAGTTTGAGTTGAAAATCGACAGGCTTATCCTCAAGAAAGAATCAGAGATACTTTCCATGCAAAACTCAGAATTCTTACAGGTTTTACGCTTTTTAACCATAGGTAAGTTTGTACTCACTCCAAAAATAGCCGAGAGAGCATTATTCATGCTCGAAAAAGAAGAAAATGTGAAAAGGTTGGAATGCTATTACCTTTTGAAATATGGTTATCCTGTTTCTGAAGAAACGATAAATAGTATCGCTGAATATATGAAATCAGAAGTAGAAAAATACAAGAAAGAAAAAGGCACAATTTCCGAAGGCGAACTGACACAGCTTGCCCTTGGAGCAACAATTCTAAGCCTTGGAGAATCGGATAATAGCATAACCAAAGAAATCATCGATTTCTTGCTGTCAAAGCAGAACGAAGACGGAAGCTGGGGAAACAGCGAGGAAATTGTGACAACATTCATGACAACCGCTCTTGTTTTAGAAGCTCTGGGGTATTTTGGAGATTAGTGGATAATCACGCAAATCCCTCTAAAAGGTTTCGAAAGACTAAGGTTCTATAAACCTTCACGAGTTGGAAGATAGATTGGTTGAAAACCATGAAAGACCTGATCACTCTTTCCAAATCAACGCCAACAAGCATCTTACAAGCTTCAGGTAAGCTCTTTTTTTTTACGCACAAAAAGAGAGAGCCTTTCGGCTCTCGATTTTATTCCTTAACAATCCTGATCCCAAATTCATCGGCATCAATGGTTATTTTATCGCCCTCATTTAGTGTTCCATCGATTATCATATCGGCGATGGGAGCTTCGACTTCTTTTTCAATTACACGTCTCACAGGTCTCGCGCCAAAGAGCCTGTCGTAACCTTTTTGTGCCAAATAATCTACGGCTTTTTCTGTGATTTCTGCTTTGATGCTTTGTTCATAGAGCCTTTCAAATACCTCTTTCATCCTGAGTCCCACGATTTTTGACATGACTTCTTTATCCAGTGTTTTGAAGAAAACAATGGCATCAAGCCTATTGATGAATTCGGGTTTAAATGTCTTTTTTAGCCTGAGTTCAACTTTTGCAAGCACTTCATCGTTTATGTCTTCGGAAACTAGTTCTTCCGAAGCGATATTGCTTGTCATGATCAAAATAGTGTTTGCAAAACTGACTGTTTTACCCTTTCCGTCAGTAAGTCTGCCATCATCCATAATCTGGAGCAAAAGATTGTGCACATCAGGATGGGCCTTTTCGATTTCATCCAGTAAAATCACGGAATAAGGTTTCCTGCGAACCGCTTCTGTTAATTGTCCACCTTCTTCATAACCAACGTATCCTGGAGGAGCTCCTATTAATCTCGATACAGTGTGTTTTTCCATGTATTCGGACATATCAAGCCTTATCATAGCGTTCTCGCTTCCAAAAAGTATGTAAGCCAATGTTTTAGCAAGTTCGGTCTTTCCGACTCCGGTTGGTCCCATAAAGAGAAAAGATCCCCATGGCCTGTTTTTAGCTTTTAACCCTGCTCTTGCCCTTTTTATCGTACTTACAACAACATCCACTGCTTCATCTTGATCTATAAATCTTTCATGAATCAACTTCTTGAGGTTCTTCAGCTTTTCCCTCTCAGCTTCAAGCAATCTTCCGGCTGGGATCCCCGTCCACTGCTCGATTATGGAAGCAATAATGTCTTTCGTTACACTCTTGGCGTTCTTAGAAACATTCTCTTGCCAGTTTCCCTTTTTTTGTTCGTATTCGCCTTTTATGCGCTCATACTCTGATTTCAATTCTGCCGCTTGTCGATATTCACCTCTCTGAACCAAATCCGAAATTTGTTCATCGAGTTGGGAAAGCCTTTTTTCGAGCTTCCTTATTTCTTCGGGTACGTATCCGGCTTGAAGTCTAACAAAAGACGCCGCTTCATCGATTAGGTCAATGGCCTTGTCCGGTAGATAACGGTCACTTATATATTTGACACTAAGATCCACAGCGGTTTCAAGGGCTTCATCATCTATTTTAACGTTGTGATGTTTTTCATAGCTTTCTTTGATTCCTTTCAATATTTCAAGGGCCTCTTCAGGTGTTGGCTCATTTACATATACTGGTTGGAATCTTCTCTCCAAAGCCCTGTCCTTTTCAATGTATTTACGGTATTCGTCTATTGTCGTTGCACCTATGCACTGAAGTTCTCCACGCGCAAGAGCTGGTTTCATAAGATTCGCAGCATCCATAGAACCTTCAGCACTACCTGCTCCAACTACGGTGTGAATTTCATCTATGAAGAGAATCACTTCTCCGGAGAGTTTACGCACCGAATCTATGATAGCTTTCATACGTTCCTCAAACTCTCCGCGAAATTTAGTACCAGCAACGACTCTACCCATATCCAGTACGAGAACACGGCGGTTTTTGAGGTACTCTGGCGTTTCACCATCGATGATGCGTTGTGCCAAGCCTTCCACAATCGCGGTTTTTCCCACACCAGGTTCCCCAACAAGGACAGGGTTGTTTTTTGTTTTTCGGCCTAATATCTGTATCACTCTCTTAATTTCATCTTCTCTGCCAATAACCGGCATGAGTTTGCCCTGTTTTGCGAGTTCAGTTAAATCTATGGTGAATCTTTTTAACGCACTTATGTTCTCATTTTCAGACGCTTCAGATTCTTTTCTCTCTTTTAAGAGGGCATTGTAAACCCTGTCAAGGTCAAGCCCGTATTTCACCAAAATTCTCGAGGCCACAGAAGATGTCTCTTTTACCATTGCCAGCAGCAGGTGTTCCGTACCAATTTTCTGGTCTTGCATTCTTTTAGCCTCGGATTTTGCAGTTTCTAAGATATGCCTTGAATCAGGGGTAAGGTATATTTGATTCCCTGCACCACCCGCATTTGAACCGTATCGTCCTATAACTTCCTCAACATCGCGTCTTAATGCACCTAGATCGACTTTCAAGTTCTTGAGAACTTCAACGGCAAGATTATCTCCATCTTCCAGGATTGAAAGCAATATATGCTCACTTCCAAGTTGATTTTGCCTATATCGCGTGAGTATATCTTGAACATCCATCAATATCTTTTTTGCCTTTTCTGTATATTCTTCGTAGTTCAACATAAGTAGCACCTCCTTTTGGATCGAGTTACGAGAATAAAAGAGCCGAGTAACGGGATTCGAGTTGCGAGTATATCAAGAGCCGATTTTCGAGTTACGAGAGATTTGTTAGAAATTCATTGAATTGCACAGAACCCAAGACAGGTTTTTTCTCGTTTCTCACCACTTTAGATTCTCAGCTTTCAATAGCTGTTTTCTTTTGAAAAAGGGCGCCTTTTAGAGGCGCCCTTCTACGTTTTCGTTGATTAGTCGATTTTTATTTCTACGGCTTCTTTCTTTGCCTCTTCTTTCTTGGGAAGCTCGATTTTTAAAACGCCGTTGTCATAGTTTGCTTTGACTTTTTTCGTGTCGATACTGTCAGGAAGTCTGAAGGCTCTGCTAAAGCTACCATAGCCTCTTTCCACAAGGTGGTAGTTTCTCGATTTTTCTTTCTTTTCGTACTTCTTTTCACCTGTTACGCTTAAGACGCCATCTTCAAGCTTTATCTTCAGGTCTCCTTTTTTGATTCCAGGCACTTCCATTTCGAGGAAGATGGCATCATCTGTTTCATAGACGTCAACGGCAGGTATGAAGTTTTCACGCTCTTCAGGTCTGATACTTAAACCTTTGAATGCATCGTCAAAGAGCCTGTCAATCTCCCTGTGGAGTTCTTCAAAAGGTTTAAAGATGTTGCTGAGTTCACTCCTTTTCGCTAACATGATCCCACCTCCCTTTAACTTTTTTGTTTATGTTCAATTCTGAGGATTGTCTTTTGGCGGTATGTATTCAGAACCACCATCACCCTGTCCAGGGTCTGACTGTCCTCCCTGGGTTGATGCACCCTGAGTCTGTTGATAAAGATGTTGTCCTATCTTCATACTCTCCTGCTGGAGCTTGTCAAAGAGTATCTTGACTCTTGCTATATCGTCTTTGTTAAGCGCTTCTCTCAGATCTTTAACAAGTGTTTCTAAATTGCCGCGATCCTCGGCAGGTATTTTGTCACCACTCTCTTTCAGGAGCTTTTCAACTCTATATGCAAGTTCGTCAGCCTGGTTTTTGAGCTCGATTTCCTGTTTTTTCCTCTTGTCCTGTTCCTCATATTTTTTGGCATCTTCAACGATTTTCTTGATTTCGTCTTCTGATAATTTATTGCGTCCCGTAACTACCATTGATTGCTGCTTGTTGGTACCAAGGTCTTTGGCATGGACATTGACGATTCCGTCACTGTCAATATCAAAGGAGACTTCTATCTGTGGTACGCCTCTTGGAGCTGGAGCGATTCCCGTTAGCTTAAAGCTACCTAGGAAAATGTTGTCCTGAGCCATGGTTCTTTCGCCTTGATATACTCTGATTTCAACCTCTGTCTGACCATCTTCGGCGGTTGTAAATATCTTTGACTTTTTGATGGGAATTGTGGAGTTTCTCGTAATAATGGGTTCCAGGAGCCCTCCTTTAACTTCGACTCCAAGAGTAAGAGGTGTCACGTCAACAAGAACCAGGTCTTTGTCAAGGTTTCCCCCGAGTATAGCTGACTGTATTGCGGCTCCCACAGCAACGGCTTCATCTGGATTGACACTTTTATTTGGTTCCTTTCCAAAGATTCCCTTTATGAAATTCTGAACAAAGGGTATCCTTGTTGAACCTCCAACGAGAATTACTTCATCTACGTCATTGGGTGAAGCTTTGGCATCTTGCAAGACCCTTTCGACTTGTTCTCTGGTTGATTCTATAAGATCTCTGATCAGAGATTCGAAAGTTGACCTTGTTATTTTCATTTCGAGATGTAATGGGCCTTCAGTGGTTGCGGTTATAAAGGGCAAACTTACCTCTGTTTCGAATTTTGCTGATAACTCTATTTTGGCTCTTTCAGCGGCATCCTTAAGCCTCTGGAAAGCCTGTTTATCCTGCTTCAAATCCACACCGTGTTCTTTCCTGAATTTCTCCGCCATGTAATCAATAAGCTTCTGGTCAAAGTCATCACCACCAAGGTGGTTATTTCCGGCAGTTGCAAGGACTTCCACAACACCTTCGCCAATTTCCAGCAGAGATACATCAAAAGTACCGCCGCCAAGGTCGTAAACTATAACTTTTTTATCACCCTGGGATTTATCGAGTCCGTAAGCAACCGCTGCTGCGGTGGGTTCATTGATGATTCTCAGAACTTCAAGGCCTGCTATTATGCCCGCTTCTTTTGTCGCTTGTCTTTGCGCATCGTTGAAATAAGCAGGGCAGGTTATAACAGCTTTGGTAACCTTCCCACCAAGATAAGATTCGGCATCAGTCTTGAGCTTTTTCAATACATAAGCACTGATTTCTTGAGGAGTGTATTCTTTGTCGTCAATCTTGACCTTGTAATCAGAACCCATTTTTCTTTTTATGGAACGGATGGTTCTATCTGAGTTCAATATAGCCTGTCTTTTGGCAGGTTCCCCAACTATGATTTCCCCTGTTTTCGTGAAAGATACGATGGACGGTGTTGTCCTTGCGCCTTCAGCGTTTGGTATCACTTCGGGACTTCCATCAGGTTTGACCCACGCAATAACAGAATTCGTTGTACCAAGGTCGATGCCCACAATGTATTCCTTTTCTGCCATTTTAATCCCTCCCGTTTCGGTTTTTGCACCTTCCGTTTGAAATTATAATTTTGTCAAGAGGCTTTGTCAACACCCATGTAGAATAATTACATATGCTAATATTCGTGTTGTATAAATGGTTTTAGTGATATAAATAATATTGTATATAAATTTTATAGCTTTCATAATATAAGACTGCTAATTAAGGGCAAGAATTTGTATGAAGATTTGTATAAAAAGCGTAAGAGAAAATTGTATCCGTGATGGTATTTTTGGGTGGAGGTGATAATGTGACAAGGCTCATCGAGAAGCTTTTCCCAAAAGAAAGCCCTTTAAAATTGCTAAGAGAGCATTCTGACATTGTTCTTGAAGCTGCTGCATATCTTCCGAAAGCCATGAAAGATTACTTTAGCGGCGGAAATGTAGAAAAGTTTTCCTACGAAGTAGAAAAGCTGGAAAAGCAGGCAGATTTACTGAAAACCAAATTACGCGGGAGTTATGAAAAGTTCAGATTCGCTTTTTTTGACAGAGCGGATATCATGGCTATTCTCCACAAGCAAGATTCTGTGATTGATAAGGTCGATGATGCTCTCAAGATCCTTAGAATGAATCGCGTTGAAGCAATTGAGAAGACGGATATTCCCCGGTTGTTCACAGATTTATGCGCTTCCGTATATGACTCAGTAAAGCTAATGCATGAACTGATTCATACTCTCACCAAGGTTGTTGAAAGTGCTTTTTCCCCGGAAGAGGTCAAAAAGGAATATGGAGATATTGATATACTTGAAAACCTCGAGTTCAAAAGCGACACGGAATCTGTTCACATCGGCGAAATTCTCTTTTCACTGAAAAAAGAGTTAAACCCGGTGGATATATTCTATCTGGTGAATCTTGCAATCACAATTTCAAACATCGCCGATAACACCGAAAATGTTGCTGAGTCAATTGCAATGCTTCTGAAGATGGAATAAGGAGTGATTTGATGATTCTGATATTATCTGCCGCACTTGGATTGGCACTTGCAATGGCTATTGGTGGCAATGACGTTGCAAATTCCATGGCCACGGCTGTCGGTGCAAAAGCAATCACTGTCAAGCAAGCTGTTATGATTGCTGCCGTTCTGGAATTCAGTGGTGCTTTTTTCTTTGGTGCTCATGTCACTTCCACTATAACAAAGGGCATTCTAAATCCCTCAATTATTTCTTCCGACAAAACGCTTATGTACGGTGCTCTTTCAGCCCTGATAGGTGCTTTTATCTGGTTGGCCATCGCGACTTTGAAAGGCTGGCCGGTGTCCACAACTCACTCCATAGTTGGTGGAATGGTTGGATTTGGTATAGTGGCTGGTGGTCTGGGTGCTGTTAACTGGGCAAAAATGCTCATGATAGTGTCAAGCTGGTTCATCTCCCCTTTCGTCGGAGGGCTACTTGCCTTTGTCGTCTTCAAGCTCATCGCGTTTTCCATACTTCGGAGGAAAAGTCCTATAACTGCCACCAAACACTACGCACCCTTATATATAGCGGGTACGTTATTCATCATTTCATTCCTTTTCTCTATAAAGACGTTAAAATTAGGAACTTATAGCTCTCTGCTTGTGGGTGGTGTATTTTTTACCCTTGGTTTCCTGGTAAGCTTTCTCCTTGTTGCTAAATATGCGAGAAAAAATCAACATGAACCTTATGAAATTGTCGAAGGGACTTTTAGAAAAATGCAAGTGCTTACTTCGTGCTATGTGTCTTTTGCCCACGGCGCAAATGATGTAGCAAACGCTGTAGGACCTTTAGCAGTTGTGTATATTGCCCTCACAGCAGGAGGCATTGGCAGTCATGTAGAAGTTCCTTCCTGGATGCTTGCCATAGGTGGCTTCGGTATAGCCCTTGGTGTAGGAATATGGGGTAAGAAAGTGATGGATACTGTGGGAACCCGTATCACAACTTTGAATAACACCAGAGGTTTCAGCATTGATTTTGCAGCGGCTACCACTGTTTTGCTTTCTTCGTTCTTTGGAATGCCCGTTTCCACAACGCACACTGTTGTAGGGGCAGTCACCGGCGTTGGACTTGCCCACGGGCTCGAAGGTGTCAATAGAGGTGTTCTCAAAAACATTCTCTGGGCATGGTTTGTAACAGTCCCGGTATCTGGAATTATTTCTGGCTTGCTTTTCATGCTATTCATATAAGTGGTAATACTAGGTACTGTCCGGAGCTTTTCCCGGTCAGTACCAATTGTTTTTTGTAAGTAAATAATTCAACTTTTCCCGAGTTCATTCTGGATAGAGCAGAACGAAGGCGATGGGGATCAACCCCTGCAGCAAAATTCTCAAAAGGTGTCTTGAGTATGACTTTTTCATATCGGAAAGTTCCTGTTTTTAGCATGAATTTGATGCTCCCATGGTCTGAAAGTATCAGGACCTTCATACCTCTCGATACAAGTTTTGCTAACTTTCGCACAGAGAATAATAGCTGACTTTTTTCCATAACGATTTTCTCTTTGATTTCGGGAAGTTTAGGTACTTCGTCGAATAATTTTTCGCGGTCGCAGCAAATTGAAAACAGTAAAGGTCCCACTTTAATCCCAAGATCCTCAATGCCCTCCCCAAAGTTTAATTCTTCGATTTTTATAAGATCCAGGGTTTTTACAAGATGGCGGGTAGTGACATACGGAATATGTGCTTGAAGGTTCCTTGAAAGCGGGACATTCAAATAATTAAGCGCAGTCATGTTGTGAGAAGACGAAATGATGCTCACAAGGCTATTATTAAATACAAAACTTATGTTATCCCCTTCATCATTAATTGCAGAGGAAAAATTCAGAGCATTTTTAAAGAGGTTCTTTTTCACTGAAAAAATATTCTCGAACTTTCTCTCCATTCTGGGAATACCATCAATCCAGGCTTTTTCAATCAACAGCTTTTCTCCACCCAGAAAAATAGACAAAGTTGCTTCATTCCCGGTAATTATTATGCTCGCATCGTCCTTAAGCTGCTCTTTAAGCGCTCTCGCATGATCCAGGGGGATAATATAAGATCCCTTAAACGGGGCACAATCTTTTTTCAAAGGGATTTCCAGTTTTCCACAACCATCTGTTATAAAAGCTCTCAAGCCCTTCCAGTAATACAACCTTAAGAATCGATAACCGGGCTCTACTGACCCTGCAAATTTTTCTGAAAGTTCAAGGAGCTTTCTGTACTCAATGGCGGTGAGTTCAATTCTCATAGCAAACCTCAAAAAAGTGTGATTTGTTCTTTTTCCGGAAGTCCCTTTAAGGCACCGTACTTCCTAAGGACTTCCACAGTGGTTTTGTTCAGCGCTGTTCTTCTGATCAAGTCTTCAATGGAAGAAAAAGGTTTTTTCTTCCGTTCTTTGATAATCGATATGGCTGCTTTTGTACCAAGGTTCTTAATCCTGTTAAAAGGTATCCTGAGCGCTTTTTCTTCTATTATGAATTTCGTTGCATCTGATTTCTCAAGATCAACAGGCAAGAAGTTATATCCCCTGAGTTTCATTTCTAGAATTACTTCCAGTAATGTTTCTTTTGAACGGTCTTTTACATTTTTATCCGGGTTTCCTTTAAGACTTGCTATTTCTTTTTTTATGCTGTGTATATCGCTGAGGGCAAGTTCAACATCGAATTCTCCACCCTTCACAGTGAAATAGGTCGAATAAAATGCCAGTGGATGATGAACTTTGTAGTAAGCTACCCTAAAGGCCATGCTCACATATGCAACTGCATGAGCTTTTGGGAAGAGATACTTAATTCTTTTACAAGACTCCACAAACCAGTTGGGAACAGCTTTTTCGCGCATTAACTGCTCTTCTTCAGCATCTATGCCTTTCCCTTTTCTCACTTTTTCCATTATTTTGAAGGCTTTTAACGGTTCTATGCCTTTCTGGATCAGGTAATTCATGATGTCATCACGACAGGCGATGACTTCTCCAAGAGTGGCCTTTCTTGAAGCAATCCAGTTGCGAGCGTTATTAAGCCAGACATCCGTTCCATGCGATAACCCTGATATCCTTACGAGTTCTCCAAAACTCTTAGGGTGTGTCTCTTGAAGCATCCCTCGGACAAATTGTGTTCCGAACTCAGGAATTCCCAACGTACCAACATTAGTTCCCAGATCTTCAGGCCTGATGCCCAATGCTTTGGTTGATGAGAAAATGGAAATTGTACTCTTGTCACCCATGGGAACAGTTGTAGGATCCATCCCTGTTATGTCTTTAAGATATTTTATAAATGTAGGATCGTCATGGCCCAGTGCATCGATTTTAACCAGATCATCGTGTATGACTTCGTAGGCAAAATGTGTTGTCCTTGTCCTTGATTTAGTATCATTCGCAGGATACTGTACAGGCGTGAATTCGTGGACATCACGGTCTTTGGGAACGATCATAAGCCCCCCTGGATGTTGTCCGGTTGTTCGTTTTACCCCTGTAATACCAGCTACTAAACGATCTATTTCAGCGTTGCGTAAGCGCTTACCCGTCTTTTCTATGTAAGCCCTCACAAAACCGTAAGCCGTTCTCTCTGCAATTGTGCTAATGGTTCCGGCTCTGTATACATGTTCCCTTCCAAAGAGTTTTTCTAAATAGGCATGGGCTCGTTCCTGATATTCTCCCGAGAAATTCAAGTCAATATCCGGGACTTTATCACCCTTAAAGCCCAAGAAAGTTTCAAAGGGAATGTTTTGCCCATTCTTCGCCATTTTAGTCCCACAATTTGGACAAACTTTATCTTTGAGGTCATATCCGGATTCTACGCTGCCATCGAGCACGAATTCTGAATGGTTACAGCTGGGACACACGTAATGTGGAGGAAGCGGATTGACCTCAGTTATTCCCATCATCGTTGCAACCAATGAACTTCCAACCGACCCTCTCGAACCCACTACATATCCGTCGTCATTCGACTTCTTTACCATCCTTTGAGCTATTAGATACAAAACCGCATATCCATGGTCAATTATTGCGTGTAATTCTTTTTCAAGCCTGGCTTTTACAATTTTTGGAAGCGGTTCACCGTAAATTTCTTTAGCTCTTTTCATGGTGATTTCACGAACCTGCTCATCAGCACCTTCAATGATAGGAGGATGCAACTTTCCTTCAACAGGAACTATTTCTTCTATTTCGTTGGCTATACGATTGGTATTTACTACAACTATTTCCTGGGCGATTTTTTCATTATCGAATATCTCCATGGCCGCCTTTAGCATTTCTTCGGTGGTCCTCAAATGTAATGCAGGTTGCTTATCGAAGTTCTCCTGATCTTGAGCTGCTTGTATGGCAGCCCTGAAAATATTGTGGTGCGGTTCAAGAAAGTGTACATCACCTGTCATTACCACAGGGATATTAAGTCTTCGGCCTATTTTGTAGAATTCTCTGTACATGGTTTTCAACGTGTCCCTTGAAATTTGTCTGTCATTCTCTTCAACAACGTCAAGAGGCATGATTTCTATATAATCAAAGAATTTTGCTATTTCTTCCAGCTCCTGAGTGTTAGCACCATTCAGATAAGCGCGGGAAAGCTCGCCCGAAACACAGGCAGAACCAATTAAGAGTCCATCTCGATGTTCGTTCAGCAAGCTCTTTGGAATCCGTGGCTTTCCATGAAAGTAGTGTGTGTGGGATTCGGTTACCAAAATATAGAGGTTCCTCAAGCCTGTTTTGTTCTTTGCCAATATTGAAACATGCTGAGGTCTCAAACTGGAAATGTTTATATTTTTTCTTAAGGTTTCCAGTTCCGAAATTTTTTTTATACCTCTTTTGTCCACCATACTCATGAACTTCCTGAAAACTTCTGCCGTGACCCGGGCATCTTCTGCCGCTCTGTGGTGATTGAAGTTTCCCAACTTGAGATGTTTTACCACATTATCCAGTGAATAACTTCTCGACTTCAGCAGGCTTTTCGAGAGGGCAAGTGTATCTATATACGGTGATTCCCATTCTTTTCCAAAGAGTTCTTTGACAGCACTTCTGACAAATCTGTAATCAAAGGTAGCGTTATGCGCTACCAATATGCAGCCTTCACTAAATTTGAGAAAAGAAGTTAGCACTTCTTCCAGCCCAGGAGCTTCAGCAAGCATTTCATTGCTGATACCGGTGATTTCAAAGGTCTCGGATGTGATTTTCCTCTTGGGTTTTACTAGAGAACTGAAACTATCTATTATCTCCGTTCCTTTTAATTTCACCGCGCCGAATTCTATGATTTCATCAGAAACTGGATTTAAACCGGTGGTTTCGAGATCAAAAACTACGTATGTTTGGTTGGATAATTCTCCGTCGTGATCTCCAAGATTGCTTACGATCGCTTCCAGGTCGTTTATCATATAACCTTCCATACCAAAGATGGGTTTGATTCCCGCTTTTTTTGCAGCAAAATAAAATTCTGGAATGCTTTGAACTACTCCGTGATCTGTCAGGGCAACCGCAGTATGACCCCATTTCTTTAGCGTCTTGAAAAGCTCACTTGTTTCCACTACTGAATCAAGTGCGCTCATTTTTGTATGTAAATGGAGTTCTACTCTTTTCTCTGCAGCTTTATCCAGGCGCTCTGGAAGCTTGAAAGAATTTAGATCATGAACAGTCAGTACCTCCTCATGCCTTCTGGAATCGTATTCCAATTTTCCCCTAACAAGAATGCCTTTTCCATTTGAAAGAATTGAGGCTACCTCTTCGGCTTTTTTTCCTATGACCTTGCAAGAAAGGGAATCTGTAAAATCAGTTACTTTAAAAGTGAGAACAGCTATTTTTCCTTTCCAGAGATCCATTCCAAATACCTGGCCTGCTATAACTACGGAGCTTTCATTTCCCACAACATCGCCGATCTTTTGTGGTGCGGTCTTTATTTTCCTTCCCATCAGTACAGCTGGAACCTTTTTCTTTTCAGCCTTTTGAGGTGTATCTGTATTTCTTTCAATCATTCCATTTTCCCGTTGAGGGGAATATGGAAGTTCTTTTTCACTGTTTTCATGTATTTCTTCGGTCTTTAAAATTACTTCGTGTGGAACAGCTTTTCCTATTGTCTTTTGCAGGGCTTTAGCAAGTTCTCGCTTTTTGGAGATGATTCTTTGTTTCGCGAAAGCACTATTAACAACAATCGAAACTTTTGTTCCATCATATTCTATAGAGGCTTTTTCGAGGTATGAAGAAAGGCCGTTTACATATTTAAAGAGTTCGTTCTTATTCAAATATGTCTTAGTTTCTTGTATCGTATCCATATCATTATTGTCGCCAACCTTCTTGGCAGACTGTTCATTGGCTTCTAAAAAGATAAATTTTATCCTGGATTTTAACTGATTTGAAGCGATGAGTGTAAAACGCTTCAAAAGAAAGTCTTTCATATCCTCCGAAACTCTGGAATCGAAGACAATTGTCAATTCTCTTTTACCAGGGTTGACAACCACACTGGATAAGTTCAGAGAGGAAAAAGCTTCATCAGGATAAAAACCCATGATCCTTTCAATTAATTTTGACGCGTTGAGATCTACATTTTTAAATCTGAATTTCATTTACTACGTGCACCTCCAGGAAAAGAACGAGAAAGAAAATGACACCAGGCAATAGCAAGTGCATCTGCTGCATCGTCGGGTTTTGGCGTTTCATTCATTCTCAAAAATTTCATCATCACCCGCTGTATTTGACCCTTTTCAGAACGACCATATCCAGTGACCGCTTGTTTTACCTGATGAGGTGTATATTCGAAAATGGGCAGCCCTTTTTCTCTTAATGTAAGTAAAATTACTCCACGAGCTTCTCCAACCTGAATGGCCGTTGTGACATTTCTGAAAAAAAACAACTCTTCGACAGCAGCTTCGGAAGGTGAATGCGCATCTATTATCTTCTTGAGTTCCAGATAAATTTTTAACAAGCGATCTGGAATAGGCTCTCGGGGTTTTGTGTAAATGGCACCATAATCAATGAGCTCAACATGAGAAGCAACTACATCGATTATTCCATAACCAAGAGTACCAAAGCCTGGGTCAATTCCAAGAATTCTGATGGCTCCTCTTTGCAAAACCACACCTCCGATTTTATGATTTTAATGCCACCCATTGAGTGAAGGCTATGGAACATAGAACCCATGACTCACATGAGCCTTTGACAAGGTCAAACCATCAACAAAAGCCTATTTGAGAGTGTCGATAACTATTAACAAAGTTTCGTTTCAGCAACAAATTCTCTCAATGTTTCGTTATAAATGCGAAGAAATTCGCTATGGCCTAATAACACCAGAGACCAGAGAAATTTACAATAGAAAACCGCAGCATTCATAAAAGTAAGTTGAATTCAGATTCAACCCTTTTGCTGTATCTATAGTGGGCTTGATCGGTTGCACTATGGCATCAAAGCCCGAAGATAATGCAAGGTTCTGAAGTTTTCTTCTGTAACCTCCACCGGGATGCATACAACCGAGAATCTTCCTAAAACCACCCGCTTCCTTAAAAACGAGCTCAACATCTTTTATCTCTGGTGGAGATTTTTTCGCATATGCGGTGCCAACAGTCGGAATAAAAACAAGAAAGACAACCTTTCTCATTTTCGCCTTTTCAAGCAACTCCAGAGCTTTGAATTCGTGCGAAAGCACGCCTTCTTTAAGCCCAATGGTGATGTGGGGAATAATTTTTATATCATTCTCTATGAGCAAGTTAAAGCTTTTCACAGAAGCACGAAAAAGGTCTTCACCATAAACTTCCTTCATGACTTCAGCATCTCCAACGATATCAAAGGAAACTATATCTGCCAGTTCTTTTAGCAAAGGAATATCTTCACTTTTCACCACAGGCCCAACATGAAAATTGTACTTCACAGGATAATCCCTTTTTATCTTCAAAAGGAACTCAGCGTGGTCTTTCCAAGGAACAGCAGCCTCCCCGTTTAATCCTCCGCTGATCAAAAAACTCTTCTTGCCAGCGTTTAGAAGTTGTGGAATTTCTGCCACCATACCCATGCCTCGAAGATAGTGCCCTCCACAATGCTTACAATTCAGCGCACATACTAATCCACTGGTACTGATAGACCTTGTCGAGGAAGGGAATACAAAGGTGAAATCACGCATTGAGATTTTCACCCTTCAAGAATTTCTCGTAGGCGCTTTTAGCTGCTTGCTGTTCAGCTCTTTTTTTTGTTTTGCCCTCACCATAACCGAGAAGTTTTCCATCAAGATATACTTCAACAAAAAATGTTTCGTTTTCCTGTTTTCCTTTTAATCGGTATTCCGGGCGTACCCCGAAGTTCTTTTGTGTGTATTCCTGGAGTCTTGTCTTGTAATCCATCACAAGTTCACCGCTCAAAGCCTGATTGATATATTTTTTCAACACTTTTTCAGCAAAATTCCTTGCTTCTTCCAGCCCTTTAGACAAATATATTGCGGCAAGAACAGCCTCAAAGGCATCGGCAAGCAAAGAGTCTTTTGTCCTGCCGCCCGAATTTTCTTCGCCTTTTCCAAGCAGCAGAAAATCACCCAGCTTTATTTCTCTTGCCACAACTGAAAGAATGATTTCACTTGCAACTGTCGAGCGAATTTTAGACATTTCCCCCTCGTTTAGCGAATATTCTGTGTAAAGAATTTCAGCTAGCACAAAATCAAGGATAGCGTCTCCAAGAAACTCGAGCCTTTCATTGGACTCTAAATTCAAAGCTGTATTTTCATTTGCAAAGGAAGAATGACACAGAGCTCTTAGCATGAGCTCTGTATCCACACCTTCTACGCCTAAAGTCCCTATGAATTTCTTTGCCCTCTTTAACGCCTCTTCCATTTTTAGACTTCTCTTATCCTTTTGGCTATGGACTCTGCATCAAGACCAGCTAACTTATAAAGAAAGTCTTTACTTCCGGATACCGCGTATTCGCTGACCCCGATCTTGACGAATTTTTTCGGTAGAAAGCCTGCAACGGTAAAATACTCTGCTAAAATGCTACCAAGCCCACTTTTTACATTATGATCCTCTATGGTGAGAACCTTTCCTTTAAGATACTCTTTTACAGATCCAAAAGAAGCATGAAGCGGGCAACTTACACCAAGAACAGATATTTCGATGCCCTCTTCTCTGAGCTTATCAGCAGCTTTTATGGCTTCAGAGACAACCTGACCGGTAGCGACTACGGTAGCATCTTCACCAGTTCTTATAACGTCCACTTTTCCATACTCAAATTCATATTCTTCACCAAAGAAGGGTTCCCCATTTAATCCTGTAATGGGGCTAATCTTTGAGCGTCCAAGAGCAATTACAAAATTGCCTTTTTCTTTCGCTGCGAATCGCACAGCCCTATCGGTTTGATTTGGGTCCGCAGGAACAATTAGCTTAAAGCCATAAAAATTTTTTAATGCACCAATGTAGTCAAGACAGTGATGGGTTTTTCCATCTTCCCCAACGTCGAGTCCCACGTGAGTAACCACCACTTTCAGGTTTGTCTTATTGATGTCATTCAATCGCTGCTGGTTGTAAGTTTCATCTATGCCAAAAACGCCAAAATCAGTGAAAAAGGTAAGTATGCCACTTACTGACATACTACCAGCAAGGGCAGCAGCATTATGTTCTTGAACACCAATTTGAATGAAATTCTCAGGCCATATTTTTTCAAAATTGGTGGTCTTTGTTGAAGGCTTTAAATCACAATCAACAACGGCTATGGGTGATATTGCTTTGTTCAATTTAGCCAAATCTGACAAGACATTTCCAAATGCAGAGCGATTATCTGTTTTCTCCTGTGGACTATAAAGCTTGGGCTTGCCTACGTTGACAGCTTTTATTTCGAGGGGGGGAATGAGTTTTTCTCTGGTTATAGATAATTTTTTCCTGCGTTCGATAAAGAGTTCAATATCGTCTTTTACTCCAAGTTCTGCAAGCGCCTTTCGGCAATTTTCAAGATCCAGTGGCTTTCCATGGAAACTAACATCATTTTCCATGAAGCTAACTCCTTTACCCATGACTGTACGGGCTATGATAGCGACAGGTCCATCTTCTTGAACGGCTTGATACAAAGCCTCAGATAATTCCGTGTAATCATGTCCATTCACTTCCATGACCTTCCAACCGTCAGCTTCGTAATCACCTTTTATGTTTACTGGCATTGTATCAGAGGCGCGGCCTGAAATCTGCGCGTCGTTATAATCAACAACCACAGTAAGATTGTCCAGTTTGTATTTTACAGCGGTTCTCCGAGCTTCCGCAACCTGTCCCTTTGCCTGTTCCGCGTCACTCATAAGAGTGAAAACATGGTAATCCCTTTTCGAGAGTTTTGCGGCAAGAGCCATACCCACACCGGCTGATAGACCCTGTCCGAGGTTTCCAGTTGTCCATTCTATACCGGGGATTCCTCTCGTTATGTGACCTTCGAAAATCGATCCAGGGTGTCTGAAGCCCGTTATAACTTTCTCGATATTGAAAAATCCCAATCTTGCTAAAGCAGAATAGACTCCAGGTGATGTATGTCCATGACTCACAACTACTCTGTCACGATCAGGTGCAAAGGGGTTTTTGGGATCTATATTCGCAAACTTGTACACGGTAAGATAAATATCTATGGAAGACATCGAACCTCCCGGATGGCCTGACTGCGCAACCGTAGTCATTTTCAGGATATCTCCGCGGCAAATAATTCCCAACTCTTCCAGCTTTCTTAGCTCTTCAGAAGAAAGTTTTGATCGGTCCACTTTCATCCCTCCTCATCGATGCGAATATCTTCGTCTTTGTTCTTTATGAGTTCTTCTGGTGAAACTTCTCCAATCACAAGTCCTTGTTTTTTCCTGAATTCATCGAATGGAACCTTTATTATATTTCCTTCGTCAGTTACCATAGAGATTTGCTTCAGGAATATATTCACATTCAATAGTTTGCAGGTTTTTCCATCGTACTCAATCAAAGAGCCTTCATCAGGAATGTCCCGAAGTTCTTCTTCATAATGTTGCTGTTCATAAGCGAGACAGCATAGCAATCTTCCGCAGCGACCGGATATTTTTGCTGGATTGATGAGCAATTGCTGCTTTTTCGCATGTTTCAAGGTTATGCTCTCAAATTCCCGCTTAAACCTAACACAACAAGCCAGTTGGCCGCAAAGTCCCATACTTCCTTTCATTTTCACTTCGTCTCTTATTCCAACCTGTCTGAGTTCTATTCGGATTTTGAATATCCTCGCAAGGTCTTTCACCAGCTCTCTGAAATCGACACGACTATCGGCACCAAAATAAAAAACTATTCTCGACCTGTCAAACATATATCTGGCCTCAAGCAACCTCATGGGAAGCTGGTGTTCTTTGATTTTCTTAAGGCATTGTTCAAAAGCATCTTTTGAATCTTTTTGATTTTTCTTATGCTTCTCCTCATCTTCAGTTGTCATCTTTCTCAATATCGGCTTTATATCTTCAATCTGATCTATGCGCATTTTTACAGGAGCATGTCGCACAGTTCCCACATCAAGACCAAACTCGGTTTCCGCAATTACTTTATCTCCCGGCTTTAGATTCTGGTTGTCCACAGTGAAGAGATACAATTTTCCAACCGGGTGAAATTCAACTCCACAAACATTTCCATATATCTCAGGCATATTCATCCCTCCAGATACTTCTCACCAATATAAAAAGAGCTCTATGTATTACCAGGTCCTTGTTCAGGGAAGAAATTTTCCTTCTTACAAAAGAATTTATCCAAAGATAATCTTCTTCATCCAGATAGAATCCTGAATCAACGAGTACCATCAGCCATTCTAACAGGTCAAGGTTAACGATTCTGTTCCAGAATGATGTATGCGAAATGATGAGCGCATCTTGAACCACGCTCCTAAGAGTTTTTACAAATTTGCGTATGTTCAGAAAAGCGTCTCCAATATTCAAAGCATCTCTTAGAGCACGGAACATGGAGAAAAAACCTTTATTTCCTTTTTTAAGAAATCTTCTTATAATTTCCACATGAATTTTCCGCAATTTCAAAGATTTTCCTTCATCAAACCCGTTTTTTTCGAGTTCGGTTAATGCCTTTAAAAGTTCTTGAAATTCAAGGGATTCGTACTCAATCAGTTCCTTGATAATGTCGGTGACATCATTATGCAAACAGAATTCGAGCAATTCATAATCTTCGAAGCAAGCGCCATGGATGTATTTTACTTTTTCCATGTACTTCATTTTCAGCTTTTCCATTGGTTCCAGAGGTGTTTTTATATCAAAGGCAAAGCATCTGCTTCTGATTGTCGAAAGCATTGAATTCCATGAAGTGCTGGTTAGAAGTATTACAGCATATTCAGGAGGTTCTTCCAACAACTTCAGGAAAGCGTTAGCCGCTTCAGTTGTTACCCTTTCGGCTTCGTATACAATCGCGTACTTGCGTTTCCCCTCCAGAGGTTTATGCATGAAAAAATGCTCAAGTTTCTTGATTTCCTTTATGCCTATATTTCCACCAGAAGGTTCGACAATCAGAAGATCTTCAACCGACCGTCGCTCACTCCAGTTCAACTCGTTCTCAACAATTTCAAGAGCAGCTTTTTTGAGCAACGCAACTTGTTCACCAATCAAAGCCAGACTGGTGCCGTTGCCTTCTAATATTAACTTAAAAATCTTATCAGCTATTTCTTTGGAAATAATCATATTTTAATTATAACGGAATATTTCAAGGAATATGGTATATTTTCTTGGATGATTTCGAATTTTTGTATCTTCTTTCAGTATATGAAACAATAAGAACAGGGAGGGGAACAAATGGAAGAGAGAACATTTGTATATTTGAAACCTAATACCATTCAAAGGCAGTTGGTTGGAGAAGTTATAAGAAGGTTCGAACGTCGGGGATTGAAAATCGTTGCCCTAAAAATGCTCTGGTTAAATCAGGAACAGGCAGAAGCATTATACGCGGAACACAAAGGAAAAAACTTCTATGAACCACTTATAAAATTCGTTACCAGTGGTCCCATCGTCGCTATGATTCTGGAAGGACCTCACGCGGTTAGGCTTGTGCGCCATACAATAGGAAGCACAGATCCACTGGAAGCCAGTGGTGGAACGATTCGCGGGGATTTCGCTGTTTCCGTGAGAAAGAATATCGTGCATGCCTCTGATAGCCCTGAAAGTGCTAGGCGCGAAATTTCACTCTTTTTTGACGAAAAAGAAATCTTTGACTACCCATTGCTTTTGGAGGAGCATTTTTAATGCTAATAGCCCGTCTTAAGAGAAGCCAAGAGCGCAAGTTGCTCAATGGCTATCCCTGGGTTTTCAGAGATGAAGTTGAAGAGCTCCAAGGGAATGCTTTTTTGGGAAGTGAGGTTAACGTTTTCTCTTCCGAGTACAGGTTTATTGGCAAAGGTTTGTATAACCCCTTTTCGCACAGGAGCATCATGTTTTTAACAACTAAGGAAGAGCCTATCAACGGTGAATTTATTCTTTCACGCTTGATAAAAGCCGTAAATTGGCGCCAAAAAACGTTCACTGAACCCTATTACCGCCTTTTTCATAGCGAAGCTGATGGGCTTCCGGGGTTTATAGCTGACCGTTATGGTGATATCATTGTAGTCCAGTTTCGCAACGCTATTATGGAACTTTTCAAAAATGAAATCATAAAACATCTCATAGATATAGTAAGCCCCATTACGGTATATGAAAGAAGCGATTTTCAGATGCAGGTTGGTGAAAAGATCCAGAGGAATGTTGGACTTCTTTATGGCGCTGAACCACCAGCTTCGCTTACCATCAAGGAAAATGGAATATCATATCTTGTAGATGTTGTCAAAAGCCAGAAAACCGGCTTTTTTTATGATCAACGAGATTCCAGGCTTTTTGCGCGAAGAATTGTGTCAGAATTTGCCCTTAGAAGGGGCCTGGATCTTTTCACATATACTGGCGGATTCGCATTGAATATGGCTTTGAGTGGCGCGCAAGTAACCGCAGTCGATAAATCCAGTTTTGATCTTGAACTCGGAAAACAAAATGCTGCATTGAATAATCTTTCAAAGAAGATCGAATTTCTTCAATCAGATGCTTTCGATTATCTGGAGACCTTGGAAAAAAGAGAGCAATTTGATATAGTAATCATAGACCCTCCTTCGCTAATCAAGGGAAAGCACGAAATTCCAAAAGGAATAAAATTGCTTAAAAGGCTTGTAAATAATAGTCTTAAGGCAATTAGGAATGAGGGTGTAATTGGGCTTTGTAGCTGCGCGTATAATCTTACACTCGATCATCTCGTGGAAGCGCTACGTAAAGCTTCTACCGATAAAGGTATATTTTATAGGTTTCTCGGGGTTACTTATCAGTCCAGAGATCATCCCTGGTTATTTCAAATTCCTGAAACTCTTTATTTAAAATGCTTATGGGCGGTCGTGGAAAAGAGGTGAAGTGTAGTGCCTGATTACTGGACGCACTATCTTCATGGCACCCGGGTTCTAAGAGAATTGAGATTTGATTTCAAAAGTGAAGAAGAAACCGGATTATTCGTCCTTGGGCTTCTTGGACCCAATGTATTTTATTATGTCCCGGACAACCCAGAATATTTGATGTTAGGGAATAAACTCCACTCTCAAAAATGCGGGAAATATTTGCACACAGTCGTAAAAGAGCTTTTCAAAACCCGAAGAGCGTATGTTTATGGCCTGATATGTCACCATACCCTTGATAGGCTAACCCATCCTTACGTTATCTCACAGGTTGGAAGCGGTTCTAAGCATTACGAATTTGAAAAGGCGATAGATGCTGAAATGGTAAAGCGCGTTTTAAGAAAACCGCTTTCAGATATAAGTTTTGCCGATAAAATTCCCCATGAGTTGCCACCAGAACTCGAGGAGCTTTATTTTCAGATCGCTTACGAATTCTTCAAAATAGATAATATTAGCTTTTCAGAAGCCGTTTATGACACAAGGATTTTTATACAAAGTGAAGAAAAAGGTGGAGGCTTTCTAAGCATTTTCGGTCGGTTGTTGAAAAGGCTTTCTGGCGAGGTAAAATACGGTGGATACGATGGCATGGACGTGTTAAACCTGAATAAGCGTTCGTGGTTTCATCCAACCACAGGTTGGGAGAGCAGAAATACCTTTCTGGATCTCTTCGAGCAAGCGGTAGAAGAATCAAAAAAATTGATAGGGAATTCTCTGAAATATTCTATGCCTCCCGATGTTCCCGACCTTTCTTTTATGACAAACCTCCCCTGTGTTGATTACTAAATAGGGGTGTGATTCCTGTGAAAGTACTTGGTCTGGTATTAGCCGGCGGAAGAGGTGCAAATTTGCGCCCCTTTACAGACATTCGAGCCAGTGCCGCATTGCCCATTTTTGGAAAGTACAGGGCTATTGACTTCACTCTGAGTAACATGGTGAACGCTGGCATCTCAAAAGTGGGAATAATCACTCAATATAGCCCCAGAAGCCTTATGGATCATATTGGTTCTGGCAAGGAATGGGATCTTGACAGAAAACAAGGAGGCTTGTTCTTTCTACAACCTTTCTTCCGGCTTTCCAGTGAGACCATTGGCTACAAAGGAACAGCAGATGCAATCTTTCAAAATATGACCATCTTAAAGAGGGGAAATGAAGATTTCGTTCTCATAGGTTCAGGGGATCATATATACAAGATGGATTTTCAACGGCTTTTCAGAGCTCATATAAACAACGGTGCGGATATAACCGTACTTACCATACCTTTCAGCAAATCCTCTAAAGAAGTCATCAGTTGCAATGCAGGACGAGTTACCGGCTGGTATAAAGATACAAAATCTTTCGACATTAATGAAGAAGAGCTAAGAGAATCAGCCGGAGTATATTTCATAAACAAATTTTTATTGAGAGAGCTGTTGTTTTCCTGCGTTCCAGAAGGAAAAGATAACCTTGTAGAAGTAATTTCAGCAAATTTGAGTTCCTTAAAGGTCATGGAATACAGGTTTGAAGGATTCTGGAGAAATCTAACAGCAGATGTTGCTATATATTTCAAGACCAATCTCGATATACTTAATCATAAAATTAGAGAAGAACTCTTCTATAAGCACGGGAAGATCTACACAAAATTGAAGGACCTGCCTCCTCCCAAGGTAACCACAACGGGAAGGGTAACAAATGCCCTGGTAAGTGATGGGTCTATTATCTCTGGCTCGGTTATAAATTCGGTGGTTTTCAAGAATGTGAGAATATTAGCTGGTGCAGTCATTGAAAACTCCATAATCATGGAAGACTGTGTTATCGAAGAAGGCGCAAGGCTGGAGAATGTCATCATGGATAAGAACTCCAGAATCAGATCAGGCAGGAAATTATCGGGAAGTCCTGAAAACCCTGCTGTAGTCGAAAAATCCGGAGTTATTTAATAACGGGGTGATGGAATGACCAAAAATGTAGTTGCGATGATTCTGGCCGGCGGACAGGGAACAAGACTGGGATTGTTAACAGACGAAATTGCCAAACCAGCAGTTCCCTTTGGTGGCAAATATAGGATTATAGATTTTACATTGAGTAACTGCGTTAATTCGGATATCTTCAATGTGGGAATATTAACTCAATACCGCCCTCATGCTTTGAGCAAGCATATCGGAATCGGAAGGCACTGGGACTTAGATCGCAAAGATGGTGGAGTAGTCATGCTTCCTCCATTTCAAGGGCGCAGCGATGCTGATTGGTACTCTGGAACTGCAAACGCTGTATATCAAAATATCGATTTCATAGATTCGTTCAACCCCGAAATTGTTCTTGTCCTTTCCGGAGATCATATATACGCTATGGATTACAATGAAATAATTGATTTCCATTTCTCCAAGATAGCAGACGGCACAATCGCATGCATGAGAGTCCCGATGAGCGAAGCTTCTCGTTTTGGATTGATGATTGCGAACTTCGAAGGCAGAATAATGGAATTTCAAGAAAAACCTCAACAACCAAAATCAAATCTCGCTTCGCTCGGTATCTACGTTTTCAACTGGAGTTTTTTGAAAGTAAAACTCATAGAAGATGCCCGTGACCCTAACAGCGCTCATGATTTTGGCAAGAATATCATTCCAAGAATTATTTCTGACAATTCCGGTCAGCTTTATGCCTTTAACTTTGAAGGCTATTGGCGTGATGTTGGAACTCTACAAGCATACTGGGAATCAAACCTCGAATTGACGAGGCCGGTTCCAGGGCTGAATCTTCATGAACCAACCTGGCGCTTTTACACTCACACAGAGGAATATCCACCTGCATATTTTTCACCAGAAGCAAAAATAAGGAGCTCCCTCATTAGCGAGGGGTGTGAAGTATATGGCACCGTGGAAAATTCATTACTTTTTCAAGGTGTTCATATTGGCGAAGGCTCAATCATAAGGGATTCAGTGGTAATGACCAATTGCATCATTGGAGAGCATTGCACCATTGAAAAGGCCATTATTTCTGAAAGGACAATAATAGGCAACAGTGTACAACTTGGTTTTGGAGAAGAAAAGCCTAACAAAGTGTCTCCAGAAATATACAATGGTGGTCTGGTCATTGTGGGGTCTGATGTGAAAATTCCAGATAATGTATTAGTCGGGAAAAACACCGCAATATGGAATCACGTGGGAGAAAAACAATTCGAGGGAGAGGTGCCTTCTGGGGAAATTCTTTATCCAGAAGAACGGTAGTGCTGTTTTATGGTTATTAATCGGATTGCTTGTTGCTTCTTTTTGCTTCCTCGGATTTGTTAGTATTTCCCATCTTGAGTTTTCGGTAGAGAAGCAACTGACTGATTCATTACATCTTTTTCTTGATTCTCTGTCCTTTGCCTATTCATCTACTTCACCTATAAGGTGTATAATTATTGAGAAAGAGCGCGATTTATCACTTGGAAAAAGCGGAAATGCAAAGATTATTGATGCAACAGCAACATCAGGCAGTTTGTTTCTCGAATTTCAGTTTATCAGCAATATCTCATATTCCAATTCCAATTTTGAGAAAGGGGGAAGTAAAAATGAAGAAACTTCTAGTACTACTTTTAGTGCTTCTTTCGGTCTTTGTAATGGCAGAGAAGCTCACTATTCTCCACATTAACGACACTCATGGACATGCATGGACTTTCAGTGAGTACAAAAACCCAGATATTGGCGGTTTTGCGCTTATTGCGACCCTTGTAAACCAATTTAGGGCCGAGAATCCCAATACAGTTTTTCTCCACGCCGGAGACCTGAATACTGGGGTCCCTGAATCTGACCTTATTGACGCAGCTCCTGATATCGTTGCGCTCAATTTGATGAAACTTGATGCTATGGCATTGGGAAACCACGAATTTGACAATCCTCCTGAAGTATTAGCGAAACAAATGAACTGGGCTCACTTCCCATTTTTGAGCGCTAACATTTATAAAGATGGGGAACCCGCTTTTACTCAGTACGTCATCAAGGAAGTCGGAGATTTGAAGGTTGCCATCATCGGCTTCACGGCAGAAGAGACAGAGATTCTGGAGGCTCTTTATGCCCAGGACTACGAATGGAAGAGCGTTGTGGAGGTAGCCAAAGAACTGGTACCACAGCTTAGAAAACAAGCGGATATTGTAATCGCATTGGTACATCTTGGCGACGCAGAACCCATAAAAGGAGTTAATTCTCACGAACTCGCGGAACAGGTTGATGGAATCGATGTTATTGTTGATGGCCACAGTCATACTCTATACGAAAAACCCGAAGTTATCAATGGTACTCTCGTTGTATCAGCAGGCGAATGGGGAAAATACCTTGGAAAACTCGATCTCGATGTTGAAAATGGTTCAATAACCTTCGTTAGCTACAAAGCTATTCCAATAAAGCTCGCTGATATAACTCCAGATTTTGCTGTTTCCACGGTACTTGATTACTTTAAGAAACTCGGAAACGAAAAGCTTGACACTGTTGTAGGTGAAACCAAGATCCTGTTGGAAGGTACCAGAGATATTATCCGAAACCAGGATACCAACCTTGGGCATTTGATAGCAGATGCTATGCTCTGGAAAACAGGCGCTGATTTAGTTATTACAAACGCTGGTGGCATAAGAGCTTCCATAAATCCCGGTCCAATAACTTACAGAGACGTCCTCACTGTTCTCCCCTTTGGAAACACGGTATACATTGCCAAATTAACAGGGGAACAGCTTATGGATGTTCTGGAATACACTGCAACTATTCCAGCAGGAAAAGGTGCAAGGCCACAGGTATCAGGCCTTAGCTACAAAATAGAAAATGGGGAAATCAAAGATGTGCTAGTCAATGGCGAAACCCTTGATCCTGAAAAGGTTTACACACTCGCAACCAATAACTACTTAGCCGCAGGCGGAGATGGCTATTCCATGCTAAAAGATCTTGAAGGCTACGATACAGGATTCGTGCTTGCAGATGTTGTTATGAACTACATTTCTGAAATTAGCCCGATCACCGAGTATGACGATGCACCAAGAGTAATAAAAGTTCAAACAGAATAAAATGTAAGCAGCAAACTCTGTAATATAATAGGGGCGCGAGCCCCTATTATATTTGTGGAGGGATTTTTTTGCATATAAGACTTTCAGCTGGCACTGCAGCAAAACTCGGTTTAAAAAAATTTAGATTCACAATTCCCATGCCGACAGCATATTTCATGATTGGCAATCGCTGTACTTTCAACTGCCTTTACTGTGCTCAGGCAAGAAAGTCCAAAGCAGATACTTCCAGGTTATCAAGAATAGTATGGCCCCAATATGAGTTATCAGCTGTTCTTGAGACATTGAAGAAGCAAAATCCTTTCTCCAGATTTTGCATTCAGACGGTATCAAGTAAAGGATACAAAGAAGAAGCCCTCATTCTGATCGAAAAACTCTCGCGGCTAAAAACCCCTATATCTCTATCAGTAAGACCTCAAAATACGGAAGAAGTCAAAACCTATTTTTCACAAGGAATAGAGAGAATAGGTATAGCTGTGGATGTTATCTCACCTGAGCTTTTCAAAAAGTACCGGGGTGGAGATTATGAAAAGCACATAGAGCTACTTTTCAATGCTGCAAAGGAGTTTAAAGGTAGAGTATCGACCCACGTAATTGTTGGATTAGGCGAAAGAGAAAAAGACGTGATAGACTTTATATACCAGTGCTATACTCGAGACATTGAAGTTGGCCTTTTTTCATTTACGCCTGTAAAGGGAACGGCACTGGAAAGACTCCCTCAACCAGATATGAGGGCATATCGAACTATTCAAATTGCAAGATACCTTTTAAAAAAAGACCCGAAGAAATATTACGGGAAATTTCTTTATAATGAGGAAGAAAAACTCATCGACTTTGGAATCGATGTTTCTTCTGTAAATTTAAGTGAGGCTTTTAAGACTTCCGGATGTCCGGGATGCACCCGACCTTTTTACAATGAAAGACCTGGGAAAGAGCTTTATAATGTGTTCATGTAGAAATAGATTTTTTCAGCGAGGTGGTATGGAGTGGGACTCTTAACGTTCAAAGGGGGTGTACACCCTCCTGAAAGGAAAGAACTTTCGGAGCACCGTGCTTTAGAAAAGACCCCTTTGCCAGAGATAGTTTACGTTTTTCTTGCCAATCATGCCGGCATTCCAGCAAAGCCTCTGGTTGAAGTTGGAGAAAAGGTGC
>QNAR01000003.1 GCA_003643975.1 Thermotogae bacterium
TCACATCGGATGACCCTAAGCACGAAGATCCTGAAGAGATCCTTAAAGATATCGAAGAAGGGATTAGCAAATTGAAACCTTATCTTATTATTCCGGATAGGAAAGAGGCGATATCTGTTGGGCTCACGCTGGCAAACAGGCAGGATATGGTGGTTATTGCTGGTAGAGGCCATGAGGAATTTCAAGTCATCGATGATGAGTTAATTCCTTTCAACGACAAAGAAATGGTTAAGCATATTCTCAATGAGAAATTTCGGAGGCTCATAAAAAGGTGATAGATGAAAGGATTATCGTTGAATTTCTGAAACTAACTGAAGGGAAGAAGTTGAAGATAGATTCGAGGAAAATAAAACCCGGTGATATTTTCATCGCTTTGAAAGGGAAGCATTTTGATGGAAATGACTTTGTTAAAGACGCCCTTGAACAGGGCGCTTTTTTAGCCATAACCACAAAGAGATTTTCAGATAAACGCGTTTTCACGGTGACAGATTCATGTAAACTGCTTTATGAATCGGCAAAAAGGATCTTGAATAACATGGCAATTGATTTCAGGATTGGCATTACGGGTTCAAATGGTAAAAGCACTACGAAAGAATTGCTTTACCAGGCTCTTTTGAAGAATGCTCCCGTTTTTAAAACACCCGGAAATTACAACACGGAAATAGGAATTCCGCTCGCGATTCTTGAGAACAGAGAGGCTCTTGTTTCAAGCAAGTATGCAATCTTTGAATTTGCTGCTGATCAAAGAGGAGACATAAAAAAGCTTGTTGAACTTGTTAGGCCTAATATATCAATACTAACCAATGTGGGATCAGCTCATCTTGGAAATTACAAGTCCCATCAAGAGCTTTTTGAAGAGAAATTTTCCATCTTTTCAAAACTTAAAACTGATGATATTGCTGTGGCAAACGGTGATGACAGAAGAATTGTTGAAAGGCTGGAAAAAGCCCCTTTCCAAACGTTGTTTTTTGGCGAAAAAAATGGGGAACTCTTGCTTGAGGGATATCGTTACATCACCGGAAATACCATGGTTGTGCTGAACTTCAACGGTGAAAAGCGTTTGTTGAGGTTGAAAGGGATCTGGAATAAAGGACAGGTCATGAACTTAATGGCAGCTTATTTGACACTCTTTGCCATGGAAATTGAATTACCAGAACTTTTTTTACTGGATTCTATTCTGCCCTTTGACAACAGATTCAAAGTCCATGATTTCGCTGGAATAAGAGTGATAAACGACTGTTACAACAGCAGTATAGAATCGGTAATGGTTGCCGTTGAAGCGATTGCGAAATTATCCAAAGGAAAAAGAATCGCAGTGATTGGTTCAATTCTTGAACAAGGAGCTTTTTCCAAAGAAACACATCATAAACTCGCCGAATTGCTAAAAGATTTTGATGAGGTGATTCTCTATAATGTTGATCCTCAGGTAGAGTACATCGCTGAAGTTATTGACCCAGCTTTCATAGCTGATTCAATAGAGGCCATAGTAGAACAGCTAATAAAACGTGTTAAAAAAGGAACGCTTGTTTACTTCAAGGCATCAAGGGGTGTCAGGTTGGAAAGGGTTTTGAACGCTTTTAAGGAGAAGTTAGCAAAAAATGGATGAATTAACACTTTTTTTTCTTTCCTTTTTTGGGGTTCTTCTACTTTTATACCCCTTTGAAAAATTACAGAAAAGGAAAAAAATCGGACAATTTATTCGTGAGGAAGGACCCGATTTGCACAATCATAAAACGGGAACTCCTACTTCGGCTGGATTGGTTTTCATACCGATAGCGCTGTTGGTAGTGTTCCTTTTCAGCAAAGATTCAGACTTATTGATCCCCATCGCAGCCGGAATACTTTTTGGAATTGTTGGGGCTATGGATGATTTAGCTAAGCTGGTGAAGAAGAATGCAGCTGGCATAAGCGCTTTGACAAGGCTAACATTGGAATTTCTTTTTGCTTTTTTTATCGTATATATCGTTCAACGCATTAATCCTCATACATATCTTCTCATTCCCTTTACAGAAAAAAGCCTGGATATAGGTTGGTTTTACTTTCCCTTTTCTATGGTTACGATAGTAGGTACTGCGAATGCGGTGAACCTCACAGATGGGGTAGATGGATTGGCTGGCAGTGTATATATTGCTTCGGTATTTCCCTTGATTGTTCTGGGGTATCATAGTAATCTATATTCGGCGTTAGTAGGCGCACTTTTTGGATTTTTATGGCACAATTGGTATCCAGCGAAAGTCTTTATGGGTGATACCGGTTCGCTTTCCCTTGGAGGTATTTTTGCGGTGTCTATGGCCCTGACAGGACGGGAGATTTACCTTCTTTTCTTTGGGTTTATTTTTCTAATAGAAACTTTAAGTGATATTATTCAGGTGGGTTCTTTCAAGCTGAGAAAGAAAAGAGTGTTTAAAATGGCTCCTGTTCATCATCATTTCGAACTTTCAGGTTGGCATGAATCCATGATTGCTTTCAGATTTTCCACCGTAGCACTTGTATTTTCACTAATTGGATTACTTGCTTGGAGGGGTAATTGGTGAACAAAGTCGGATTTATAGGATTGGGAGCCTCGAATTTCGAGCTTTTAAAATATGTGAGAAACACGTATCCAGAATGGCAGTGCTTTGTTTCAGAACAGGAAAAGATTCGAGGAGAATATAGATCTTACCTTGAAAAAGAGGGGATTCTCTTTGAAGAAGGCGGCCATACAGAAAGGATTCTTGAATCTGATTTCTTCATATTGAGTCCCGGTGTCTCACCCACCAGTGAAATCGGTCAGAACATTATTTCAACTGGTAAACCCATGACGACCGAACTCGAGTTTTCACTAAAAGAGCTCAAGAAGAGAAAAAACGGCGTTTTCATAGGTGTAACCGGTACAAATGGAAAGACCACCACCACAACTATGCTTGGGCATATAATGAAGGAAAAAGGGCTAAAGGTCTTTGTTGGTGGAAATATAGGTGTACCTCTGGCAACCGTTATAAAGAGCGATTACGATTTTTATGTTTTGGAAGTTAGTTCATTTCAACTTAATTGGTTCAATTCGAAGGAACCGCTTTTTCATCTTTCGAGTATTCTAAATGTGGCGGAAGATCATCTCGATTACCACGGGTCTTTTGAAGAATATTTGTCGCAAAAGAAGAAGATAGTTAAATTAACAAGAGGCTATTCAATTTTGAGAACAGAACTGGTTGACGCACTGGATGAAGCGAAAAATGGCCATGTTATTCCATTCTCAATAGATGGAGAAGGGCTGTTATCTCTCAAAGATGGAATTATGAAATTTCACAAAGCGCAGCTTGATTTGAGCACGTACATTAAAACAAGGCATAACAGGGAAAATGCCCTGGTTGCAATTGCGCTTTCTCACTTTTTAGGAATATCGGTATTTGATGCCTTTGAGAAATTAGCATCTTATCGTTATCCTGAACATCGGTTGATGGAAGTGGAATTTATGGAAGATATAAAATATATCGATGACTCCAAAGCGACAAATGCTCACGCAGTAGTAAAAGCACTAGAAAATTTCCAGCCCTCCAAGGTAGTTTTAATCCTTGCAGGTAAGGGAAAGAATGAAAGCTATAGTGAACTGCTGCCAAAGCTGAAGGAATTGAAAAAAACGATTATCATTGGAGATAGTCTTGGACTGTTGAAAAAACTCGACCACAACATTAACTACGAAATAGTGGATAACATGAAGCAGGCAGTTGAAAAAGCGCATAAAGCTGCTTTCCCTGGTGATATCGTTTTATTTAGTCCGGGGGGGTCCAGCTTTGATAAATACAGAAGTTACAAAGAGCGCGGCGCGGATTTTATAAATGAAGTCAAAAAGCTAAGGAAGACGGTTGGTACGATAAAATGAAAAGTCAGATAATCATTTTGAGCGTTTTTGTTAGCATCATGCTTGCCATGGGATTTGTTTTCATATACAGTGCAGGCCTGAGTATGGAAGCCAGGCTAATCGGTTTTTATGCTTCGGAGTATCTCCAAAGGCAGCTGATATCATTTTTTATAGGCCTTTTGCTTGCTTCTATAGCAATCTTCATGGGGGGAAGCACCCATTATCGCCTTTCTTTTCTCTTTTACTATCCGACAATTATTTTTCTTCTCATTTTTGTGCTTTTCTCACAGAGCAGGGGTGGAGCCCATAGATGGATTGAATTGGGGAGTTTTTCAATACAGGTTTCTGAATTTGCGAAACTCGTTTTGCTTTTGATTTTATCGGTCCATTTTGGAAAATTAGACAAAGAGAAAACTAATTTCTGGAACACAGTGATCGTGCCTCTTCTTCTTTCCGCACCTATCATAGGGCTAACGTTTATGGAACCGGATCTATCCACATCGATTATTATGCTTTCCATTGTTCTTATCATGATGATTTTAGGAGGCGCTAAGCCAGCACACCTGTTGATTCTTTTTTTATCAGTTGTTTTGTTTGGGGTTTTTATGCTAAAAGCAGAGCTTATAAAACCATATCAACTTGAGAGATTGTCAGAGTTTTTTTCTTCCCTCAAAGGGCAAAGCCATGAGCAGGTTTCATACAGCCTTATGGCCATCTCTTCAGGCAATACCTTTGGAAGAGGACTTGGAATGGGAGTGGTTAAATACTATCTACCTGTGAGTTATTCAGACTTCATTTTTGCTACCATAGGTGAGGAATGGGGAATAATTGGCATGTTCCTTCTTATGTTCTCATATGTTGGTTTTGTCATGATACTTTCCCAGATAGCCCTTAGATATGTCAGAAACACTGAAGGCAAGCTTTTTGTGATAGGCTTTGGATTTTATGTTTTTCTTCAGGCGAGTGTCAATATTGGAGTAAATCTTGGTCTCTTCCCGCCTACTGGAGTCACCCTTCCCTTTGTGAGCTACGGCGGTTCTTCTCTGATCTCTTTAATTTTGGGGCTCGGAATCACGTTTTCTATTATTCTTGAAAAGGGAGAAGAGGACGTTGGCTGACTTGAGAGTGGCACTATGTGGTGGCGGAACCGGTGGCCACTATTACCCGGTACTTGCCGTTGCTCAACGGCTTTCAAAAAAGTATGATACCAAATTTCTTTATTTTACAATCGCCGGACGTCTTGATGATAAAAGAGTCGAGCGGGATTTTTCAAATGTCAGGAAAATCCCGTTGAAAGTGCGAGGACTGCTGAGACCCATATACAAACCATCAAACATCAGAGTCATTCTTGAACATCTAGTGCAAGCGAAACTTGTCAAAAAAGAAATGGAAAAATTCAAGCCGGATTTTCTATTCTCAAGCGGTGGTTATGTTTCTTTTCCTGTTGTATTAGCGGCAAGAAGATTAAACATTCCTATTTTCTTGCATGAACAAAATGCTTTGCCAGGTATGGCGAATAAAAGGCTCGTGAAATATGCAACTGCTGTTTTCGTGAGCTTTGAGGAAAGCATTGAAAAATTTGGAAAGTTCGCCTATAAGGCTCGCTTTACCGGTAATCCTGTAAGGCAGATTCGAAGAAGGCGTGAAGAGATCTTCGAAGAGTTGGGTTTTACCCCTAACAAAGCCCTTATTGTTGTCATGGGAGGTAGCCAAGGATCTTCTTTTATCAATCAAAAGATGTTGGAGCTTTACGATTTAGTCAATTGGAATGAAACAAATTTACAGTTTTTGCACGTAACGGGAAAAGGAAATGAACTTAAGAGCTTTGAGAAATACCCATTTGTCAAAGCTTTTGAATACATTGATGACCTTCATGAATATGTAGCTAAAGCCGATCTAGTCATAACCAGAGGTGGAGCAACCTCAGTTGCGGAAATAATAAATTACCGTCGAAAGGCTATTGTTATACCCTGGAGCGGAGCAGCCGAAAATCATCAATATTACAACGCTGTTTAGTTGGAAAAACTCGGTCTGGGATATGTTATACTTGAAAATGCGGTTACACCAGAACTGCTTCTTTCCAGAATTGAAAATAGCTTGAGTAGAAAAACATTGTCTACCCCTGTTTTTAAGGAACCAGTCGAGTTAATCATCGAAAACATAATTCGGGAGGAATCGCGTTGAAATATCATTTTATTGGAATCGGCGGGATTGGCATGAGCAGTCTCGCGCTCCATTTGGCGGCTGAGGGTCATGGGATTTGCGGCTCAAATTATGAAGAAAATGAGAGAGTCGAATATTTAAGGGAGAATAATATCCAGATATTTATCGGGCATTCTCCACAAAATGTCAGTAATCCTGATATGGTAGTCAGAACAACTGCAGTTTCAAAGAATAACCCTGAACTCATTGCCGCTGTAAAAGGCGGTATTCCTATTTTGTACCGCATGGAACTACTTAAGAAAGTGCTTTCCGAAAAAGAATCAATATGCGTTACGGGCACAGATGGAAAAACCACCTCTACAGCAATGCTTTCAAAGATTTTCATTGATGCTAAAAAAGATCCAACAGTTTTCCTTGGAGGAAAAGTCCCCTTCCTGGAACATGCCAATTACAGACGTGGTGGAGATATATCTATAACAGAGCTGGATGAATCCGATGGTTTTTTTGCCTCTTTCAAAGTAGATCACGCTTTGATTACCAATGTCCGATTCGATCACCTTGAACATTATAACAACAACCACGAGAATTTTTTGGATCATATGCTCCTTTTTGCGAAAGGCGTTTCAGGAGAACTCGTGTACAACCATGATGACGACGTGCTCAGGATGTTGTTCAGTGGCAGAAGATATATTTCCTTTGGGAAACATGGGGGCGATTATCGCTTCAAAAGACTTTCCATAGAGAGACTAAAACAAACTTTTGAGGTTTTTGAAGCTGAAAAATCCTTGGGAGTTTTTGAACTCAACACACCGGGTGAGTACAACATCTACAATGCGCTGGGGGCAATTGCAATGGCGCGTCAATTTGGGATAAGCCCTGAGATTATAAGATATTCTCTTGCTAACTATGTTTCCGCTGATAGAAGGTTCACTATCAGGGGTTACAACGAAGAGAAAGACCTGTATCTTGTAGATGACTATGCGCACACCCCTGACGAAATAAGGAACACCATCAAAGGGGCGAGAGAGGCTTTCCCCGATAGAAAACTGGCAATAGTTTTTCAACCACATAGATACTCAAGGTTGGCAAGGGAAAATGGAAGATTTGCCGCTTCTTTGAAGGATGCCGATGAAGTGTGCGTCTTCAAGCTGTATGATGCTTATGAAAAAGGAAGCAGCGCCTTGAGTGAAACAGAGGTCCTAAATGGCTTAAAAAAACACAACGTGCCTTCTCGTCATTATGTTGATTACCACGAAGTGCTTGAATGGGTCGAAGAACAGAAAAAAGCCGTGATTCTTTTTCTTGGGGCCGGTGATATCACCGAATTATCACGCCTTAGCGCCTTCAAGGTTAATTCAGCACGTTAATTGTTCTATACTCCTGACAAACACCACAAAGGGTACAGCCATTCCACCTGCAATCACGTGTGGGCTCGCCTTTATGTGCCTTTTCGTATTCTTCACGTAAAAATGCTTTACTGATGCCAAGGGATATATGATCCCACGGCAGTTCTTCTTCGACATCTTTTTCTCTTGAATAACTTTCAATATCTATCTTGCAACTTTCAAAGGCTCTTATCCATGTTGAAAGCCTGAACTCTTCACCCCATTCATCAAAAAGCGAGCCATTTTTATATGCCTTATAAATGGCATTTCCCACCTGCCTATCACCACGACTAAGCACTCCTTCAATATAGCTTTTCCCGGGATCATGCAAATGCAATTGCGCAAATCTTTTTATTCTGGAAAGAATTGAGAATTTCTTTCTTGCCTCTGGTGGTGTGATTTGCCTTGCATATTGAAAAGGGGTATGCGGTTTTGGTATGAATATGGAAACAGAGACTGTTAGCTGCTTAAGCCCAAGGGCCTTGATTTTTTTTGACAACGCCACTATACCATTGATGTCTTCATCAGTTTCTGTAGGTAAACCTATCATGAAGTACAACTTGACTCTCTTCCAACCTTTTTCGATTGCAGAAGCTACGGCATTTAATATTTCTTCTTCTGTTATGTTTTTGTTGATCACGTTTCTCAGCCTCTGAGTACCTGCCTCTGGTGCAAAAGTGAGACCGGTTTTTCTAATAGATGCAATCTTTGAGGCCATTTCAACGCCAAAGCTGTCAACTCTCGTGGAAGGTAATGAAAAACCCACATGTTCCTTTTTAAAGTATTTCTGGGCTCTTGATACAAGTTCTTCGACTTTGCTGTAGTCCATAGTACTCAGTGAAAGGAAGGAGAGTTCTTCATACCCCGTTTTTGAAATCAGAGTCTCTATGGCCTGAAGGATTTTTTCAGGTTTTCTTTCTCTTACCGGTCGATAAAACATGCCCGCCTGGCAAAAGCGGCAACCCCTATTGCAACCTCTCATTATCTCTATCACAGCTCTGTCATGAACTATGTTCATAAAAGGAACTATGGGTGAAGTAATGATTTCATAATCGTTTAAGTCTTTGATAAGCGCCTTTCCGGTCTTTCTTTTAGCCAGAGAGGGAACATAAACCCCCGATAACTCGGAAAGCATGGAGAGAAGTTCTTGACGCCTGCCAGATTTTAGCAATTCAAGATTCTCTTCTACGAGCTTTGCTAATTCAAGCATAGCAACTTCGCCATCGCCAATTACAAAGAGGTCAAAAAAGTCAGCCACTGGTTCAGGATTGCTGGTACAGGGGCCTCCGCCAATTATTAGTGGTTCCTTTGTCCGATCCTTTTGAAAAAGAGGGATGTCTGAAAGCTCAAGGAGTCCCAAAACGTTGGTATAACTCAGTTCGTATTGTAGGGTAATTCCCAAAATGTGAAATTCATTAGCAGGAGTGTAACTCTCCAGGGAATACAGGGGGATACCCGCCTTTTTCATTTCGTAAAACATGTCTTTCCATGGGAGGTAGGTACGCTCCGCGCTTATGTATTCTTCGCTATTTAGAAGGTTATAGAGCAGTTTCAAACCTATATGAGACATGCCAATTTCATAGGTATCCGGAAATGCCAGCAGAACTCTTAACTTGTTTTCTGGATTCTTCCTAACGAGATTTAATTCTTTTCCAATATAGCGGGAGGGTTTTCTAACCCTGGCGAGAGTTCCGGATTGCACCAGCCATCTATATATGTCCATATTTGCCTCCTTTAGAGCAGTAAATTAATTTAGCATTATATGGTATTGTAGAGTATAAAACGAAGTGTTATTCT
This sequence comes from Thermotogae bacterium, assembly GCA_003643975.1. GTDB lineage: Bacteria > Thermotogota > Thermotogae > Petrotogales > Kosmotogaceae > Kosmotoga_B. The sequence continues at coordinate 9,184 of QNAR01000003.1, forward strand.
GTATATGATTATGGACCCAGTGGTCCTCGACTGATTTAAGTATTCGGTGAATCCGTTAAGGATAACCGATAGTACAGCCTGTGTTACGCAGCGCAGGATATCTTTTTGTACTATTTAGTATTATTTATCGGATGTCCGATGTGCCTTAAAAGTTTCTGGCAATTTCTGTTAGCAGTTTTAGCAAATTGTCGTAATCTTCGATAGCCAGATATTCCACTTCAGAATGAAGATTCTGCAGTGCCAGGCTTAAAGGAACCATTTTTATGCCTCTTCTCTGGAAAGGAATTCCATCTGTACCTCCACCTGTAACGCCAAGTTGGAGGGGAATATTCATCTCTTTTGCAAGCGATAACAAGCGTTTCCCAAGATCATAAGAGGCAATAGAAGAACTGTCGCTCATTCGCAAAACAGGTCCTTTCCCGGGCTTCACACTTCCTGTCAATTTTGAACAACATGCAAAAGAATCAATGGGGAAGAACAACGCCGGATGATATTGTGATGCTATGGCCTGTGCTCCTACCAACCCTACCTCTTCCTGCACTGTCCAGACGAAAAGGAGCTTCTTGTTTAATTCCATGGTTAACGCCTCTTTTAAGAATTCGAGTAGAACAGTACAGCCGAACCTGTCATCAAGCGCCCTTGCAGCAACAAACCTATCGTTAAGGATAGATACCTGTTTCCTGAAAACGGCATAATCAAGGACTTCTATTCCCAATTCAGCGACTTCCTCGGGTGAACTTGCGCCAACGTCTATCGTTGGTTCAGGCTTAACAGCACTTCTGGACAGGTGAGGAGCCAGAAATCCTATCACCCCATCGATAGATTCACCTGAGGAATTTATAACATCCAGATGTCTTCCTACCAACAACTCGTCGGGAATGCCGCCTATTTTCTTGAAGTTCAACGTCCCATCGGGGTTGATCCCTGTGATCAGAAGGCCAAGTTCATCCATGTGTGCTGCAAACCCGAGCATCTCTTCTCCCTGGCCAACTTCAACAATCAAATTTCCAAGATCGTCCACATGGTAGGGGATATCTTTTGGCAGCAATTCAATTATTTTTTCACGTATTATTTCCTCGCGCCCTGAAATTCCCGGGACAAATAACAACTCTGTTAATTTGTCGAAATCCATATTGACCCCCTCCATCTGATAGAATAGATAATCGCAGAAATTTTGAAGTATTCCTTGTAGAATTATATCATTTCAAAGTTTTCCCCAACGAAAAAAGAAATGAAAGGACCAGAGAAACATGGATATAAACGTAACGAGTTTAACACCTCCGGAGCAGTCCAAAACATAATAGCCGTAGCTATGAATCTCTCGATTGGGCTGATGAATGTGCTGGGAATTTTCGCGATTTTCGGTTGATAAGGCAATGGTGTCTTGAAATTCCATACAAAAAAGTTATATAATCAAATACGAGAGGGTTACTTCAGCAGAATTTGGGCCGGTGTAAACACCGGTTCTTTTTTTATCTTTAATGATGGAGTTTACTTGAGTAATTGCTCAAGTGTATGCCAGGCAAGAGTGGCACATTTGACTCTTACGGGAAACTGCTTGAGGTTTTCGAAAACCATAGCATCTCCCAAAAGTTCTGCATTAAAGTCTTCGCCTTTTATCATCTTGTAGAATTCCTGAATAATCTCGACGGCTTCTTCTTTTGATTTGCCTTCGACGAGGTCAGCCAATATAGATGCTGAAGCTATACTAACAGCACAACCATGTCCATCGAAAGTTACTTTTTCAAGGATGTCACCATTGAGTTCGATATAAAGATGGAGTGAATCTCCGCAAGAGAGATTGGAGCCTTCCTGCTCAGCGGTCGGGTTTTTGATTTTACCTTTGTGTGAGGAATTTTTATAATGGAACATGACAACATCCGAATAAAGGTCTTCTGGCCTCATGAAAACCACCTCAAAGCATCTTTTATGCCGTAAAATAATTTGTCTATATCGCTATGAGTATTATACAGGTAAAAAGAGGCTCTGCACAGCGAGGAAACGCCTAAAGCCTTCAACTGCTGTTGAGAGCAATGATGCCCACTGCGGACGGCTACCCCAGACAGTCTGCTCAGCAGTTCAGCCAGATCGTGGGGATGTATATTCTCATGAGAGAAACTTATTATTCCATGACATTTTTTCTGACAATATAAAATCAAACCGGGAATGTCGGTGAGTTTTTCAATAGCGTTTTTCGTGAGATTCTCAATGTGCTGTGTGATCTTTTCAAATCCAGCGTTTTTCACGTACCTCAAGGCTTCAGCGAGCCCCACTGCACCAGCCACATTTGGCGTTCCCGCTTCAAACTTGTGCGGCACAGGAGCAAAGGTTGTCTCTTGTTCGCCAACCCTGTCTATCATCTCTCCACCATACTGAAAAGGGTTCATCTGTTCGAGTAATTCTTTTTTGCCAACCAGGACACCGATTCCAGTTGGCCCGAGAATTTTATGACCGGAGAAGGCGAGGAAGTCAACACCAGAAGCCTTAAAATCAAAAGCTTCATGGGGAATAAGCTGGGCACCATCAAGTACAAAAAGGCCATCAGCAGAATGAACCAGTTCCACGATTGCTTCAAAGGGAGGACGATATCCCAGAGAGTTAGTTAAACCAGTCATAGAGAAAATGAATGGTTTTTCACAGCTTTTCACGACTGCTTCAACATCTTCCAAAGATAGCTCCCCGCCATGAATTTTCACCGGATAGAACTTAAGGCCGGTGATGTGAGCAATCCGCTGCCAAGGTACGAAATTACTGTGATGTTCAAAAAGCGGACCTACAAACGACTTGTATTTCCCAGATAGCCCCAAAGAATAGGCAAGCATGTTCAAAGATTCTGTGGTGCCCTTAGTGAATACCACTTCTGTGGCCTTTCCCCCAACGAAGTCAGCAACAGTTTTCCGAGCATCTTCGTAAAGCATAGTTGATTCTTCTGCGAGTCTATAAACTGCACGGTGCACGTTGGCGTTGGTTTCTGTGTAAAAGTTTTTCAGTTTTTCTATTACGGCCAGGGGTTTTTGGGTGGTAGCAGCGTTATCCAGGTAAACCAGATCAGGTCGTTCTGAAAAAATAGGAAAATCGGTTTTCAATTTTTCGAAATATTCATCTAATTCTCTCACTGAAGACATTACGAACACCTCCGATAACCTCGTCGTCGAAAATCTCTTTTATTTCCTGAAATACTGGTTCAAAAGCCCCAGCTACAATGAGCTTTAGAGCTTCGCTTTCTGAAAGGCCACGAGTCATGAGATAATAGATCTTATCATTTTCAATGGATCCTATTGAAGCGGCGTGGGAGGCATTCACGTCATTTTCATCCACAAAAAGACCAGGAATAGCCTGTACAATAGCTTTATCCGAAAGAATGATCGTGCTTGAATGTTCATTACCACTGGAGTTCTTTGCGTTTTTATTAATTTCGATAGATCCACGAAAAACAGCCTTAGAACTGTCCGTAACCGTGCCTATTCCCTCAATTTCTATGGAAGATTCAGGAGCAATTATTCTACCAAGATAAAGCATATCGATTTTTTCATTTCCGACAGGAAAGAAGAGCGGTTTTACATTTGCCGATGCACCCTGTCCTACTGTTTTGACAAGGTGGTAAGGGGCTACAACAGTCCCGCCCAAATTTACGTCGTACAATCTAAGTTTTGCCTTTTCACCAATAACATAATAATTATTGGAAAAATGATGCGATTGAGCTGATGAAAGGTTTACAAAAAGCAGATTTAACTCTGCACCTTTCTTAAGTAAGAAGCGGCTTGTTATTGCACTGAAGTCACCTCCAGGAGTGTAGAAAACCATATTTAATTTCGAGTTTTCTTCAACTATTATGAGATTTGATGCAAGCTGGCTTTCTGATGTAAATTTGCAGATCAACGTTTCTGCATAATTTGCAGCCTTTTCTGTACGAACAATTATGCCATCTGTTGAAAAGCTATCTGCCAGCAATGTAAACTTTCTATCTGAACCCTGAAAATCGAGGCTATGAGCTAATATCTCTTCTGATTCATCCATTTCAAAAAATCGCTTGTATATTTTTGGGCCCATCAATTCAAAATTTGCATCGGGAATAGGTCTTTTCAATGAGAATTTATTCAATGGAACTCTTTTCCAGGCTGGAAACTTCAAAGTCTTATATTCTTCGTAAGCCCTTCGCTTGAAAACCTTGAAAGCCTTTGAGCCACCATCTATGGAGGCGAGAAAATCTTCTTCGGTATATTCTTCAATATCTAGCACCTTCGACATGGGTTCAAGCATTTTGAATTCGTTGTGGATCAAATTTAATGTTCTCTCTATACTCATTGGCAAACACCCCTAACCTATGCTGCTTTCTATTTCAAGGTTTATGAGCCTATTCAATTCAACTGCGTATTCTATGGGGAGTTCTTTAGAAATTGGTTCCATAAACCCCCTTACTATCATGGCCTTCGCTTCTGCTTCTGTGAGGCCACGTGTCATCAAGTAGTAAATCTGGTCTTCGCTTATTCTCCCAATCCTGGCCTCATGCCCTATATCTGCCTGGCTGGTACGGACATCAATTATTGGTACTGTATCGGACTTGGAGATGTTGTCAAGCATGAGTGCAGAGCATTCAACTGATGATCTCGAGTTTCTTGCTTTTTCGGAAATATATAAAAGGCCTCTGTAAAAAGCCCAACCACCACCAACACTTATGCTCCTGGCATCAACGGTAGAACTCGTGTCTGGAGCAAGATGTATTACCTTTGAACCTGTATCCATTATCTGTCCGGTCCCCGCGTAAGTTACCGCAAGATGGTTCGCTCTAGCCCCGCGGCCCTTCAGAATTGTAGCGGGATAAAGCATGGTTTTCATGCTACCAAGCGACCCCGATACCCATTCCATTGTGCCTTCGGCTTCAACAATTGCCCTTTTGGTGTTCAAATTGAAAGTGTTTTTAGACCAATTTTGAATGGTTGAATATCTCACCTTTGCTCCTTCCATTACATATATTTCCACCATGCCAGCGTGAAGATTATGAACATTGTATCTTGGGGCAGAACAACCTTCAATAAAGTGTAATTCACTTCCTTGGTCAGCTATTATTAAAGTGTGTTCAAATTGTCCCATGCCAGCCAAATTCATTCGGAAGTAGGCCTGAAGCGGTAAGGGTACCTTAACGTTTTTTGGAACATAAACAAAAGAACCACCGCTCCAGATCGCTCCATGAAGGGCAGCATATTTATGGTCGTTTGCAGGGACTAATTTCATGAAATATTTTTTTACGAGTTCTGGATGCTCTTTAACAGCAGTTTCCATGTCGAGAAAAATAACTCCGAGCTCTTCCAGATCTTTACGAATGTGTTGGTACACGACTTCTGAATCATATTGGGCACCAACCCCTGCAAGGGCCTTCCGTTCGGCTTCGGGAATTCCCAAGCGCTCAAAGGTATCTTTGATTTCGTCGGGAACTTCATCCCACGATGCTTCTTTCACTGCATTTGGTCTTATGTATGGGACGATTTCGTTTATATTCAACTGACTCCTGTCAACACCAAAGTCGGGTTCAGGTATGTTCCGGAAAACTCTGAGTGCTTCCAGGCGCTTCTCGAGCATCCATAGCGGTTCTGATTTGTATTCGGAAATTTCTCTGATAATCTTCTCATCAAGCCCTGGAGCACTTTTAAAAGCATATCCAGCCTTGTTTTTAAAATCGAATTTTGATTCATCAACATTGACATGTTTTCTCACTTGATTCACCTCTCTATCCCTTCGAGTAGAAAGGCATATCCATTTTCTTCTATCTTTCTCGCCAGCTCAGGACCGTCAGTTGCTGCTATTTGACCATTTATGTAAACATGAACTCTATCCGGAGAAATGTAATCCAGTAATCTCTGGTAATGGGTGATCAACAATATTGACATACCTTCATCTTTGAATTTATTTATGGCTTCTGCGATTTTTCTGAGAGCGTCAACATCCAGCCCAGAATCTATTTCGTCAAAAATTGCCACTTTCGGCTTTAAAAAGCCAAATTGCAATATCTCGCTTTTTTTCTTTTCACCACCAGAAAATCCCAGGTTCAAATATCTTTCAAGAAATTCTTGATTAAGTGCCACTACATCGGTGAGGCTTTCTATTTTTCTATTCATTTTCAATAAAGGTTCTTTACTTCCCAGGGCTTGTTTTACAGAAATCAGAAATTTTCTCAGTCGAACTCCAGGGATTTCTTGTGGGTGTTGAAAAGAAAGAAATATTCCCTTCTTTGCCCGTTGGTCTACAGTAAGATCCAAAATACTTTCGCCTTCAAGGCGTATGTCACCGCTAGTAACTCTGTATTTCGAATTCCCCATTATCACATTCGCGAGCGTTGATTTACCGCTCCCATTGGGCCCCATTATGGCGTGAATCTGCCCTTCGTTTATTTTTAAATTTACCCCTTTTAATATTTCGATGTTCTCTTCTGCGAGTACAGCATGAAGATCAACAATTTCCAATAAAGCCATAAAAATCCCTCCAGTCACCAATATCTCTACTTTTACCACATAATTATATCATAATACCGACTAATTTTGTAGAATTTACGATTTGATTCCGATTTGTTAGAATAATTCCCAGGGAGGTGAATTTTTGTTTAATACAGTGGTGGGTTTTCTGATGGGAATAGCAAATCTCATTCCCGGTGTAAGTGCTGGAACCGTAGCACTTCTTGGTGGAGTATATGACAAGTTGATTCATGCAATCAGTGATTTTCTATCTCTTAAACTCTCCAAAGGAGAGCTTTTGTTTTTGATTGAGATCGTAGTAGGCATTGTTGTGGGCTTAGTTGGTTTTTCTCATTTGGTGGAGACAGCAATAGTGAAATTTCCCTCGGTTACCTATGGCGTATTTACAGGTTTAGTTATTGGCGGAATACCCTTTGTCTTTTCTCAAACTGGTAATAGAAGAAAAAGCCACTGGCTGAACTTTTTTATAGGGGTTTTTCTTGTGATATTATTGTCACTTCCCGGAGAAGCTACAAAGGAAGCAGGAAAGAACATACTTGAACATTCGCCTGCGAAATTATCTTATGATATTTTTGCAGGAATGATAGGGTCTTCTTCAATGATTTTGCCAGGAGTTAGCGGCGCTTTCATTTTGTTGTTGCTTGGCGAGTACCACAGAGCAATAGCGGCTATAAATGCGCTTGATGTATACGTAATTCTTACAATAGGTTTTGGAATTATCCTTGGAATTGCCCTAATAAGCAAAATGCTGAATATGCTATTGGAAAGAAAAAGAACTGCCACATTTATGTTCCTCGCCGGGCTTATGAGCGGATCTATTCCGGATCTGTTGCTCAGACCAGCTGTGTTTAATTTTGCCCAGATATTAATGGGAATCAGTGCCGGAATCGTGTTTTCACTTTACTTTTCAAGGATAGGAAAGAAAATAGGTGAAACCAGAACCCAGTAAATGGGTTCTGATGTTTTAAATAGTTCTGATGATTTCTGTTGATTTCTGTTTATTTATTACCTGCTGAAACCCGTTCAAGTTTCAAATCGTTATCAAGGAGTTTCCCGAGCCCAAAAGCGACACAGGTTCTTGGGTCGGGGGATAAGATGGTGTTGATTCCGGTTTCCTGGATAAACAATTCAGATAGTCCATTTATCATGGCGCCACCGCCCGTGAGCACAATGCCTTTGTCAATTATGTCTGAGGCGATTTCTGGTGGTGTTTCTTCGAGCACCTGTTTAAGGCTTAAAACAAGATCTTGAAGAATTGGTGTAATTGCTTCCAGAACGTCTTCGGAATTTATACGAATATTTCCGGGCAACCCCGTTATGGCATCCCTGCCTCTTACCTCAAGTTCATAATTTTCCATTGAGGGGAAAGCTTTCCCAATACGCATCTTTATCTCTTCCGCAGTTGCTAAGCCAATGAAGAACTTATACTTCTTCTTTATGTATTTGATAATAGCTTCATCCATAGCATCGCCGGCTATCCTGAGAGATTTTGATACTACGATGCCCCCAAGGCTAATCACAGCTATATCAGTAGTGCCACCACCGATGTCCACAACCAACGAACCTATGGAATCAAAGATGTCCAGTTCCGCGCCAACTGCTGCTGCAACGGGCTCCAAAACAAGATAGACTTTATTCGCTCCAGCACTCAAAGCGGCTTCAATTACGGCTCTTCTTTCAACACTGGTGACTTTTGCAGGCACTCCGACCACCACGGACGGTTTGGTGAAAGAAAAACGTTGCTTAGTCCGTCGTAACAATTCCTGTAGCGCTCTTTCAATTATGGTGTAATCTGCAATGACTCCATCTCTTATGGGTCTTACCGCTTCGATATCGTGAGGAGTTCTACCCATCATCTCCTTTGCTTCCTTACCAATGGCAATTATCTTCTTGGTTTTCTTTTCAACTGCTATAACTGATGGCTCGTCAATAACCAGTCCTTTCTCCTTTTGAAAAACAAGCAGCGATGATGTTCCTAGATCGATGCCAAGGTCTCCTTTTCTCATTCGTATACCTCCTGTACTGGATAAACTGGCGTGCCCGGTGGGAGTTGAACCCACAGCCTCTGGATCCGGAGTCCAGCGCTCTATCCATTGAGCTACGGGCACTGCAATAAAGAGAAACTCCCTGAGAAGTTTTTAAAAATACTCCTGTCTGTGTTCTTATCGATAACAATTATATCGTAACAGGAAAAATCGAGCTCGTCTCGTAAATTCTTTGGAAGAAATCCTTTACTTTTGAGATGCAAATAAACCTGTGGGTGCTCACAGTATATATCAAGAGCTCTACAGTCTATTTTTTCGATTCCATCAATTAACGGTGAAGGCGGATTGTATAGAAGTACGGCATGGTTAAACAACTGATCAGGTTCGACTTTACAGCCCTGAAGCCGTCCCTTGATTTCATAGCCCATTGAAGGGTTTCTGATATATCTATCGAGAATATCTGCAGCGCTTACAGCGTCTTCCATAGCTTTTTTTGTGCCAGATAGTTTCATGATGGTGTTTGCGAAGACACTTGACAATCTTTCGTCAACCATGAAAACGGGCAAGCCTGTCATTTTCTTGATTTTTTCGGCAAAAGCAATGGCCTTTAGAGAAGAGTTGCTGTACTTCCCTGACATAGATAAAGGGAGACCTATCACTATGATCTCAACAAACTTTTCCTTTATGAGTTCTACAAGCTTCTTTTTATAACCTACATGAGAAATAACAGTTAGAGGTGATGAATAACTGCCTGAAGATAGCGCAAGACCTATTTTGGAGTCGCCATAATCAATGCCCAGGATGTTCATAGAATTCACCTATTACATTCCCATCTAAACAAAGCGATTTTATAACCCTTATTTCACAGCTTTCCAGGAGTTCTCTTGCAGATTTCAAATCGCTGCATCGTACAGCCAGCGAAATGGAACAGCCCATAAAAGCTGTTGGAGGGGTTGGAAAAAGCTTGACAAAGAAAAGACTTTCCCTTAAAATTCTGAGAGCTTTTCCAGCATGCTTTTGGAAAACGATCAATAATCCATCAAGAACCTGGGTGTCATACAATTTTCAACACCTCGGTCCCATCACCAAGGCTTTTTAGCAATGAGCGTGTTGTTGTAGTTGAAAGTTTCGAAGCAAACCATCTTGTCATACGCTTTTCGGCAATTCCTTCTCTGTATCTGAGTGTTTTCTTTATTCTCTCAGATGAGAAGAATTTGCCATTCATAGAATGCCACAGATCTTCTTCTTGCTTTACTGCACCTATTTCCTCAAGAATAGAGAGGTAAACCCGCGCAAGCCCGCTCTCAAAGCTAAGGGCCCTGGTGATATCGCGTTCATTTGCCGGAAGGACATCAAAAATATCCTGATAGATTACCTGCAATTCTTCAATGGTTGGAAAAATCTTATCAATTTCGTTTACATTGGACTGTAAATCGTTTTTGTTGAAGCTCAAATTCAGAAAAAGCTCTGAATCTTCGCCAGGTCTTGCGGTAACGGAATCAAGGAGTTCGAGAAAATTCCTTGGTGCACTGTAAAAAACGATATTTGAATTTCCCAACATAACTCCAAGGCCATCATTGGAAGGTGTGGTTATCAGGACCTTGATTTTCTGCCTTTCTACTAAAGAATAGATGTTAGCTCTCTGAAAGTCTTTAAGGAGATAATTGTAGAAAATTAATTCTCCATTTTGTAATGTATGAGAAAGCCTTGACCCGAGAGTCTTTGCTAAAGATATGGTTTTGTGAGGTGAATCAACGATTATTGCTACATTTTCACCGTGCTTTACAAGGGAAAGGATTTGGTCTGTCTTCTTTCGTGTCCCCCGGTTGTCAATTATTCCAACACGTTTGATATATGCAGGCTTGTAAATATACGATATTTTTCTGCTGCTGAGGAAATCTTTTAATTCTTTTGTAAAAACGCTGCCAATAAAACCGGATTTATCTAACACCGAGTCCAGATTTTTTATCAGGGCATCTAAATCAGGGTGGTTACTGTATATTCCAGAAATTAAATAGGCAGGCTCATCGAAGAGGATTTCATCAAACTCCTTAAATTCATTTATTCTTTCGTTGAAAAAAGGTAGGGTAGTAAAGATTACTTCGGCATCCAGGGCTCCTCTGTAAAGGGAGTTAGCATACACTGGCTTTATTGGATCGAGATAGTGCTGAAGTGAGTAATACGTATGTGCCAGAGTACCATTGATGCTTGACACAACAACGGTACGTTTCCCGGAATGATAGTTGCTAAGAAGCCTCCAGGCCAGAAGAGGGTGCTTTAGCCTGATACTTCCAAATGCTCCCCAGATTTTTTTTGCTGTCATTTGTAAGAATTCTGGCGCTTTGTGTGAAAGATGTTTTTCGAGATCGTTTACCAATGAGCTCACATCTGTCTGAAAATTACTCATATCAGGCTTCTGGTTCTTCCAATCCCTTATGAATTCAAAGACGAAGTTCTTATCTTTTACCTCTTCCTCGAAAACGGGATCAATATAAAGCCTTGCGTCGTTAATGGAAAGCTTCATTCCCTCCAATCCGTATCCATTATCCGTCTTTATACTTGCCACAACGTCCATTTTAAGCAAACTGGGCTTAACGTATTTGAATTCATCAAAAAGGTGGTTCATGCCAAATCCAATGGCAAGCACTTTTCTGTCGCCTGATCGCAATATTAGTTTTACGTGGTCACCTGAATTTCCAAAGGTCTTGGCTTTTTCAATGTTCAAATTTTTTATCAAGAACCTCGGCTCGGGATTGGAATGTCCAAAAGGTCTTAATAATTCAATTTTTTCCAATTTTTCGCTATCAAATTCATCAAGCGAAAGTTCGGCATCCACTTCTACGACATACACAGGGAGGTCTTTCCCATATAATTTTACATATGCTTCATTGATGAGCTTTCTCATGAGTGGGATGTTCTTCCTTTCGATTGTCAATCCAGCTGCCATCTCGTGCCCACCATATTCTTTCAGCAATGAATTGATGTTGTTTAAAAGCGATATAATACTTATTCCTGAAGGGCTTCTGGCAGATCCTTTCCCAACTTCACCGGAAGTGGAAATGAGAAATACAGGCTTGTTGTACATCGCTACAAGTCTGGAAGCAACTATGCCAAGAACGCCTAAATGCCAATTTTCTCCTGAAAGAATGAGAACCATATCGTTTTTATAGGCTTTGTTTTTTTCTATCTCCTTTATTGCTTGATCAAAGATCTTTGCCTCTATTGTCTGACGGTTTTGATTGTGTTGTAAGAGTCTGCTGGCTGCTTTCATTGCTTCCTCATGATTCCTGCTGATCAGCAATTCAAGAGCTACTATGGCAGAATCCATTCTACCAGCTGCATTTAGTTTAGGTGCTATTTTGAAAGCAATGTCCTGTGCAGTCAAGTGTTCAGCATTCAGCCTGAGATAGCTTAAAAGAGCTTTTAAGCCCAAAAGGGGTCGCTTTTGTATCTTTCGAGTGCCTTCCCTTACTATATATCTGTTTTCGTCCTTCAGGGGTACGATGTCTGCAATGGTTCCTAAGGCTACTATATCGAGATAATCTTGTGGGTCAAGTGGGAACCCCAGAGTCTCGTTCAAAGCAGAAAGCACTTTAAAAGCTACCCCTACTCCGGCCAGCCCTTTGAATGGATATTCGTCGTCTGGCCTTTTTGGATTTACAATGGCCTCCGCTGGGGGCAGACTTTCTTTCACTTCATGATGATCAGTTACTACTACTTTAAAACCAAGCTTTTTAGCGTGCTTGATCTCCTCCACAGAAGTTACTCCGCAATCCACAGTTATAAGCAAACGATGCCCTTGCTCGTACAATTCCGTTATAGCATCTTTACTGAGTCCATATCCCTCCTCTAACCTCAAAGGGATATAGTAGCTTACATTGAAGCCCAACTTTTTCATCGTCAGATATAGCAATGCCGTGGAAGTAACACCATCGACATCGTAATCTCCGAAAATCACAATAGAGTCATCCCGCTCGGCTGACTCTATAATAGTTTTGATTGCTATTGACATGTCCTTCATCAGAAAAGGGTCATGCATTAGAGAAGCATCTGGATTAAGAAATCTGCTTGCCTCTACTTCATCGGTTATATTTCTGTTTACCAAAAGCCTGGCAAGGAATGGATCGATGCCAAGATATTCCACCAAACGAGAAACCTGGGTATCATCAGGCTTGTGGAGTACCCACTCCTTTCTCATATTTCCACCTTCTCTCTTTTTTTCTCTTTGAAAAAATTATACCATTCTATATTAATTTTTTCGAGGAATGGACGCGTTAAAATTGATTAGGAGGAGTGGCTTTATGGAGAAGCTTTTGAGGTTGGATAAATTCATTTCGAAGTTTGCAGGAATCAGCAGAAACGAGAGTCGAAAATTCATCAAAGCGGGCAAGGTAAGGGTCAACGGAACTGTTATCAAAGCGGTTGATCACAAGGTCTACCAGCATGATAGAGTTTTCTTGAATGATAAGAAGTTGGAGACCTATGACAGCGTTTATATTGCACTCTATAAACCAGTCGGCTATGTATCTTCAAGGAGCACAAATGAAGGGAGAAGCGTCTTTGAACTCATTGACGCTCCATACAATAAAGAACTCTCAATTGCCGGCCGCCTTGACAAAGATGCTGAAGGACTGCTGCTGTTGAGTAACGATGGGCTTTTCATTCATAGGGTCATCAGCCCGAAATACAATCTCGAAAAAGAATATATTGTGGAGTTGGAAAATGAGCCAGATGGAGATTTCATAGAGAAGATGAACGAGCCGATCAGTTGTGGAGATGAGATTTTGAAAGCAAAAAAGGTGACAAAACTTGAAGGGAAGAAAATTTTGATCATTTTGACGGAAGGGAAGTTTCACGAGATAAAAAGGATGGTAAAAGCCAATGGGAATACTGTAACTGCAATTAAAAGGGGCAGGATAGGGGAATTTGTGCTGCCTGAAATGTTCAACCCGGGTGATTGGAAAGAGCTAAACGATTTTGAGATAAAAAAAATCACCGGGGAATTCCCCCGGTGATCATTCCAGTACTCTATTCTTCAATACTTTGCAAATCGAAATTTAGGCTGTATTCTCCCATTTTGAAATACCTGACAAGATATACGAAATGATAATCTTCTTTTACAATCAGCAATTCATAATATCCAGGGTCAAGATCAACTGTAATAGGACTCCTGCCAAATTCGGTTCCATTGATAAATACTCTTGCATTAGATGGATTTGTTGTGATTTTTAGAATCACTGGTTTCAATTTGGGTATCAGAGAAACTTTTAGGTAATATTCAGAACCTGCGTTGATGCTCAATTTATATTCCTGATTCTGATAACCTTCTTTCACAGCCAGTATTTTATGGGTTCCTGGTTGGAGTTTTATTGAATCGGGAGAAATGCCATAGAAAACTCCATCAACGTAGATGTATACCTGTTCCTGGTTGTAACTTAAAAAGAGCGTTCCCTCAGGAGGAATGACTCTTTCCAGTTTGACTTTTAGATTGGTGTTGTCGCTGATATTTATAAACTCAGAATAATCTTGATAACCATCTTTTTTCACGATTATCCTATACCAGCCTTTGGATACCCTTCTTTGTAATGGTGTATTACCAGCATATTCGCCCGATATATATACTTCAGCACCTGAGGGATCAGAAGTAATACTCAACTGGTAACCCAGGAATTTTAAATTGACGAATTTGTTCATTGGCCCGGTTACGTTAATTGTTTCCGTGTATTTTTCGTAATCCGTTTTTTCCAGCTCTAGAGTGTGAGTGCCGGCGGTAAGATCTAAATTCAAAGGTGTAACCCCTCTGTAAACACCATCAATGTAAACTTTTGCCCTGGAAGGGCTACTGTTTATGCCAACTGAGAATTTTTTCTGCTGTATTTTTGAAAGCGCTACATTCAGGTATGAGGTAGTACCTGCTCTGACATTCACCTGCTTGGAATAAGGAGAATATCCGGATTTATACAGATTCACAAGGTGTACACCTTCTGCAAGGGAAACTCTTAATGGTGTGGTCCCGTAATAGCTTCCATCGATATAGGCACTAGCGCCCGCAGGGGCACTGTTGATAGATAATGTACCCTGAGCTGGTCGCGCATTCACATAAAAATACGTCTGAGCAACTGCATATTCCTCTTTATCTACAAATGGTTTTACGAGCTCTTCTACAAGCTTATTTGCAAGATCTTCAAAAAACGGGAAAGCTTCTTTTGAGAATTTCTCGATTGCAGATTTCAAAAAAGGTAGCTGTTGTTTAGATGCCACAATTTGAAATATTTCCATTCCGCTTTCACCAGATACCAGGAGACGATAACCTAATTTTGCCGAATCTGTTGGTAAAGAGTATTCTTTGTTTGCTTTGACAAAGTTGTTGGTATCATATTTGTTGGGAAATATCAATTGTACTTTACCATCTGGCATGATATCGTATATCGTTACATAAGCATCTGCGTTGGTTTTGAAAAAGACTTTTACCTCTTCGCCGTTCTTGTACAAAGAGCCGGGATCTTTATCTAGCCATATGGAAACCTCAAATTCCTGAGGTATTGGAACAATGATAACCTTTTCAAGATCGTACCCCACTGTAGCAAAAGAAATCACAGCTATTAAAGCAAAAAGTGTAAAAACGATTCCCTTTTTGATCATGCTATCCCTCCTCATCCAGATTGTTCATCGGAATCCCCCTGCATTTTATTTGACTCTTCGGCATCATTTCGGTTCATTTCCACTTCTGATGTCAAGCTTTGTCTGGTCTTTGCGCTTTTGAGGAATTTTATTATGTAATACACGATTAGGCCTATAATGCTTCCAAATACGAACCCATATGTGCTCCGAAGTACCAAAGTCCATAAAGGTGCAGTGGCATGGCAAAAAGTATTCACCACTGAGACAACGGGAATACTGCCAACAGAAGCAACAATAGCCCTTGAGAGACCATTCTTGGTGTAAATGCCATAAATACTTAGTATCAAAAAAGGATAACCAATTATCTCTTTAAAACGCGGTCTTACAATTAAAAGATTATCAAGAAAATCTCTAAATCGCCTTTCAATATCAAGCACAAGGGAGTAGTTGCCGCTTCTCAAGAGATAATAAATTCCCCCAAGGATAAAAAGAATTAGTAATACATAATCACCTAATGCAAGTTTTTTTATGGGCCTTCTTAGTATTTCCAGCACAAAAACAAGTGCCGGGAGAACAAGTAACGAGAATTTGACACCTCGAAAGAGAAGTATACCATTCTGATATGCTGGTGACACCATCTGCGCGTTTATTGCCATACCAAGGCCTAAAGAAGAAACAAAAATAAGGATATAACCCAACCAAGGTTTAAATAGTTGTCTTTTTGTGATTTTCATGACCAAGAAATAAAGGGAAATGGAGCCAAAAATTGCTAAATAAGTCAAAGACAGGGTGTGGGAAAAAATTATTGTGATTATGTAGCCGATTGCCAACACTAGATTCCAACTTAAAAGGGCGATCAAACCGGTTAAAAAACCAAGTGTTGATGAGTTTGTCAGAGGGAAGCGTGAGGGATTAACAACGTTACTCAACAACTTTTCCTCTTTTAAACGAGAATAAGTTTCCTTGACAAGTTCTGTGTAACTCAGGGTTTCAGAACTGCCTTTCATAAATAGCAGAACGTCCACACTTCGTTCGCGAACAGCCCTTATATACCTCAATACAGCAGATTCAAGATCGTAATTTGGATATTCCTTTGGCTTGATTTGATGTACTCTGAACACCAGTTCCGGATATTTCCGGGCCTTGATTACTTCCTTTACATACATTCCCCTCTCGTCAAATTCCATAAATCCTGTTATCACTCTATAGCGATCGAGTATCTCTGCAAGTTCCTCAGGTTTAAAATATGAAGCTCCTGTTAGAATAATCGTTTTGTGTTTTTCGAAAATATTTTTCAGATGTTCTGGCTCTCTGTATTTACTGAGGTCTAAGAGGATGATTTTTGAAGTTGAAGGTGAACTTCCTGGGGCATCTAACAAGAACCCCTGAACGCCATCAACAGGCTCCTCAACCAATATCGCTGCATTGGATATCGCCCGTTCCGCATTTGAGCGATCAGGGAAATAATACAGAAGTAGAAGAATTGATAAAAGTAGAAAAAGAACAAAAACCGGAGGGATGCTTCCTTTTTTGATAGTCGTTTTTTTCATTCCTCGTTTTTTGGGATTTTTGGATCGAATTCTAACTCCCGCCAATGCTTATCTCCCCTTCCCAAAGCTAAATAGATAAAAAGAACCACCACAGCTGCAAACGAAAAGTAAGGTATGAGTTTTCTAATTCTCCAGCCAATTATAACCCTGTCGAGCTCAGTGCCCAGAACCGTGTTAATGGCAGTAGTAAAATCCTTCAATTCCGCATATTTCTCAACAGTTTCAACGATAAAATCTCGAAATTCATATCTCTTGGATAAGTACCCCGCAAAACTATCTATGGATCCATAAAATGGTTCAAGTTTATTGGAGCGTGGATAATTACTTCGATATTGAAAAAAAGGGAAAAAAATGGTTTTAAAATCCAAAATCCGATAATTTTCAGTATTTTGAAACTGCGCTTGAAACCAGAGAGCCATCAATTCATGATACCATAATGGAATTTCCTCAGGTTCTATATTGTTCCTCTTCAATAGCTCAAAAAAGAAAATGTGTGCCATTTCATGAGCGAGAATGGAGAGCCCAAGCTCATCTTTTCTAATTACTATTTTATAATAACCCGTGTCGTTATCCACAGAATGCGAATGTTCTGTTTTTTCGTCCACTACTAATGAATAGGAAGGACTCAGCCGAAAAAGATTTTGGAGTTTCTCATAAACAGCGGATATTTCTTCCGAAGTGAAGCCTTCTTTAGCACCAAAACAGTAAAGAAAGAACAGAAAAAAAACAGTTACGAGAATGAATACTTTTTTCATGAGCTTCTCAGGGACTTAAGAACCCTCTTTAAATCCTCAGGCAACTCTGAAGTGATTTGAAAAAGCCTTCCAGAAGTTGGATGTTTAAAGGACATTTTATGGCAATGCAAGAAATATCTTCTGAGGCCATGTTCCTTTTTGAATTTTCGGTTGAAATCTCTATCACCATACACATCATCACCCACAACCGGATGTCCTATGGATGCGCATTGTCTCCTTATTTGATGTTTTTTGCCGGTTAGTAATCTAACCGTCAAAAGCGAACTGTTATCAAAAAGCTCTTTAACATTGTAGGAGAGTTCTTCGGTAAAACCATTGACTTCCTGCTTCAGATATCCCTTTTCTTCAAAAGGATGTCCCTTTACCAGAGTCAGGTAGTACTTATCGATTTCATGATTTCTGAAGAGCGCTGTCAACTTTCGTGCATTGTCAAGTTTTTTTGCCACCAAAAGTACTCCTGAAGTGTGTTTGTCGAGGCGATGAACAAGAAAAGGTTTAAACCCTTTCCGATTGCCATATCCCATCAAACCCTCTATCAGTGTAATGACCTGTACTCCTTTGCCTGGATGCATGGAAATACCTGGTGGTTTATCGATTATCAGAAGCTCTTTATCTTCGTAAAGAATACTAAATGGGATTTCGTGTGGAACTGGTTCCCTGGATTCCCGAAGTCGTTTTAGATGTTCAATTTTCCCGCTATACTCGACACTAACACTGTCTCCAATTTCAATCCTATAAGCGGGGTCTTTGATTTTCTTATTGTTAACACGGATACAGCCAGTTCGAAGAAGTTTATATATAGATGATAGCTTGAAGTCTTTCAGTTTATGCCTGAGAAACTTGTCAAGGCGGTTGTAATTGCAATCTTCGTTAACAACATATGAAATCTTTTGAGGCAAAACTATACCTCCAAAAAATGGGGGGCTCGCCCCCCATGTTTTCATTTATTCCTCATCGTCAGCGCCGAGGACTTTTGCTACATAACTAACAACATTTTCCACCGTTTTAATATTTTCTACTTGCTCATCTTCTACTTTTATGCCGAACTCATCTTCAAAAGCCATTACTAAATCAACAAGGTCTAGAGAATCGGCACCGAGATCTTCAGTAAGATCCGATGAAAGTTCGATATCATCGGTTTCAATTCCAAGTTTTTCAGCTATTATTTCTCTTACCTTTTCAAAAATTTCTTCGGGACTCATGCAGATCTCCTCCTTCCATTCATTCCTTTTCAGTCTCACATATTATATTGTCGCCTAAGCTCAAAGTCAATGGACTTTGAGTATTGTACCATATATTGTTATATAATCAATTAGTGAAAAAATCTTTTAAACATGCAGGAGGAGATGAATCAATGGATTTTGGAAAAATTGCCGAGAAAATTCTTGCAAAATCCACGGTAAAGCCAAATATAGCGTTGATTTTGGGATCCGGCCTTGGATATCTGACAGAGCAATTTGAGGATGCTGTTTCTGTGAATTATAGAGAGATCAATGCCTTTCCTCAAAGTACCGTTGAAGGCCATAAGGGAAGGTTCGTTATTGGAAGGTTAAATGGAAGAGACGTTATTGCAATGGATGGGAGATTCCATTATTACGAGGGACATAGTCTGCAAGATGTTGTAAAACCCATATATATTTTTAAGGAAATGGGAGTAGAACACCTTATTGTAACAAATGCCGCAGGTGGTATTAACCGGAGTTTTGTTCCTGGGGATATTGTTGCTATAACAGACGTGATCAATCTTGGTTTTAGCAATCCTCTTGTTGGACCTAATAGAAAAGAGTATGGGGCCCGTTTTCCTGATATGTCCTCTGTTATAAATAAGAGATGGTTAGAACTGGTTATCAACAATTCTAAAAGAGTTAATATTGATTTGAAGCAGGGCACTTATATATTTGTAACAGGTCCTTCTTACGAGACCCCGGCGGAAATAAAGGCCTATGAAAATTTCGGGGCTGATATGGTCGGTATGTCAACCGTGCCGGAACTGATAGCTGCTTCACATTGCAAACTGAATATACTGGCTTTTTCCTGTATCACAAACATGGCTTCGGGAATTTTAGAGAAAAAACTGGACCATCAAGAAGTAGTCGCAACAGCGCAGAAAGTAAGATCTAAGTTCAGCAAGGTGGTCACGATTGCTCTAAATGCGTTAAAGGAGGAGAAGCTGTGAGAAATGTCAGCGCAATTATTTCAGAAATCGAGCAAGCAGAAAAAATGCTTGTATGTGGCCATATTATGCCTGACGGAGATTGTATTTCTTCAGTTCTTTCGCTTTATCGAGGCCTTACATGGCTGGGTAAAAAAGTTACCCCTGCAGTTGATTGGAATATACCGTCTATATATTTGAATTTTCCGCATACTGAGAAACTGGTCCACTACTCAGTTAATATGGAATTGCCAGATTTAATGATTGTAGTTGATTCGTCATCGCCGGATAGAATTGGCAGATTTCAGGAATTTTTGAAAGCTGGAGTACGAACCATTGTAATAGACCATCACAAGACAAATACTGATTTTGGTAATATCAATTGGGTTTCACCAGTTTATTCCAGCACGGCACAAATGGTTTTCAGACTGTTGCAGATAATGGATGTTAATTATGATAGGGAACTCGCACTGTTGAATTATATTGGCATTGCCACTGATACTGGATTTTTCAGGTATTCTAATGTGGATTCTTCGGTTTTTGAAGATGTAGCCTGCTTGGTCAAGTATGGAGCAGATCCGGGATATGTAGCCCGGGTGATACTGGAAAACAAAAAGCTGGAAGAGTTTTATTTGGAAAGAGATGCTCTGGATAACTTGAAGGTTCGTTGCTCTGGCAAATTTGCTTATTCCTTTCTGGAAAAATGGAATTTTGATAAATATGGGTTGAGTGAAGATGAGTTTTCTGGTTTTGTTTCTCAGCTTCGCTCAATATCAACTGTTGAAGTCGCCCTCTTTGCTTCTGAGAGTTCCAGAGGTGAAGCCCATATTAGCCTTCGCTCTAAGAGTTATTTCGATGTAAGTGAAATCGCCAAAACATTTGGTGGTGGTGGTCATGAGCGTGCGGCTGGTTTTACGCTAACATATGAAAAAGGATTGCAAGAAGCCCTTGAAGAGGTGATAGAATACATTTCTGAGAGATTGGAGGAAAAATGAGAAAGCTCATTTTGGCTTTCTTTCTAATTCTAACGATTCTTAGTTTTGCAGATGAAATGAATACTCTGGGTTTTGACACTTCTGATTACCCTACTATAAAGGCCCTGGTGCGACAGAATGCAAAGGGTGTATCGTCGCTTGAAATAAATGGTCTTATGAGAAA
>QNAR01000004.1 GCA_003643975.1 Thermotogae bacterium
TTACCGCGTAAGAAAAGCCTCAGGTTCTTGAAAGTGTAGCCGCTGTTTTGGAGCAGCTTGACTACTCTAACACAAGCGATCTCAAAAAGAGCCCTTTTAACTGAGGAATCGTCAAGCTTTTCAAGGGCATTTATGATATTATTCAAAATCTTTATCTCTTCCGTAAAGATGGCTTTTCTTCTGTAAAAGGTACCAACTGCCTCTGGCTTTAACATTTTCTCTATTTTCATAACTGTATTATATTCTGCAGTTGTTAAAATCGCATTATATGTTATTATTCGTATGGATAAATATGCTTACTTTTATTCGGAACTTTATGATTTCTTTTTACTCTTGAAATTGCAACCACATCTTTTTATATTCTTTTGTGAATAGAATGGAATTGTGTATATATCATAATCAGGGGGTATCTTATGTTCAGAAAAAAGGGTTTCTCACTGGTAGAAATGCTTATCGTTCTTGCGGTTATGGCTACGTTGATTGCGACAATAACACCCGTAGCGATGAACGCCATCCGTAAAGCAAAAGCTGTTCAGGTTGCTTTCAACTTAAAAGTACTCGTCACTGGCATGGAAAATAAAATTCTCCTGGATTCACAAGTACCGGAAAATATCAAAGTCATCGGCAGAGATATCGATGTAACAAACTATGGAGTGGCTTATACCTCTTCAGGTGGTCATTATGTTGTAGTTGCCTTTACTTCCAGCGAAGTTCACTTTGAATCTGTCAGGGAAACTCTTAAGGATGCAACTAACACTTCTTCGGTGATTCCCGGTGATGCTCAATATCTTCCAGGTGGCTTGCAAACAACTTCTAATGCAAAAGTGTTTTATAGAGTAGAATTTGATATATATTGAGTTTTTAAAACAGAAACAGCCCCGCTATGGGGCTGTTTCTGTGTTCAAGACGGGGAATCTTTGAACAGGGGTGGGGTTAGCATGATTTCTATATCATCGGGACATTGAATTCACCGGTGGTTATTGTAGCAGGAAACAAGGACTTTTGGCTTAAAAGAGTCTTACCAGTTTTACGAGCTTGTTTAACTTTTGTGAGACTTTTCACATTTTTTTAAAATTCCTCATCCCCTTGACTGAAAAGCTTTTTAATGGCAGCATAGTAATGAATCATGAAGATGGAGGGATATGATGCGTGTTGTATTAACGCTTGGTGGGCTAGAAACCGTACAAAAAGCACGTAAGGTAGCCGATGCGGTAAAGAGATTGCTAAATTGTGATGTTGTCATGGAAAGAAACAAGGCGATAGTTGAGCTTGAATCTCTTGAATCTCTGGAAAGCGTTGACGTGGAAATAAGAAAGTTTGGTTGTAGTATTTTAAAAGTAGAAACGAAAAATTGAGGGTGGCTTTTAGCCACCCCATTTTTTCAACGTTTCAAAGAAGAAGCGCCAAAGACATATGAAAAGTTTGTGTTATCATTAGCATAGATGGGGGTGATATCTTGATGAAAAAGTTGTATAAATCCAGAAAAAACAAGGTGATTGACGGTGTTTGTGGTGGATTAGCCGAATACCTTGAAGTCGACGCAACAGTAGTCAGGTTACTCTGGGCTCTTACAGCTTTTGTGTGGGGTGTTGGTATTCTTTTATATATTCTTGCAATGATAATCGTCCCACGTGAACCCGTAAGTGATGAAGAAAGCGAAAAGGAAGAACCCTTCGAGGAAAAAAGCCCAAATACCAGGGGAAAAACATGGAATGCTGAAAGCGGCGGAAAGCTTTTGATAGCAATTGTTGTAATTGTTATCGGTCTTTTTTTGTTGCTTCCTGGTACCTTCAGCGTCTTTTTCTGGAAGTTCATGCTGGGGCTTATGTTGATTGCCGGCGGTGGTTACATCATCTTAAAATCATTGAGGAAAGAGTAGGATTATGAGATTCGCTCTTGGCTTGTTTCTTATTTTCATAGGCATTTTTATCGTTCTCGGATATTTCAGCCTTGGTTCTCTGCCTAATTTCATTGACAATTTCACATCGACATGGCCTTTGATACTGATTTTTATTGGAATCAGCCTTCTTTCAGGAATAAAGGGGTTAAAATGGCTGAAGTACGTCAATGCCATACTTATACTTGGGTACCTGTTTTTCCTTCTCCTGTGGCCTACTCCCATTAGTTTCACTTATCAATCAGGTACGCGTGACCTGCTCACCAAAGGAGTTTTAAGCCAAGACACTGTGGTAGAGTTGAATATAGATTCCAGCATATGCACCGTGAACATAGAAAAAGTTGAAAGTCCTGCAGAAAACTCAGCTGGTGTTATCGAATATGAAATCTCGGCTGGTGACGGATTTTATGTTAATGAGAATAGTCAAAATAACGTTGTTCAATATAATATAGGAATTAAACACACATGGATCCAGCGTGGAAGAAACAGCTTGATTATCAAACTGTTTCCAGGCATTCTTTATAGGATAACTCTGAAGGGTGGTGTCCTCAAAGGCAATTTAGACATATCCGGGATAATGCTAGACAGCATGATGATAAATGCCGGTGTGATGGATTTTGATATATCCGTTTCAGATGTGTATCCAATGTCGCTGAAAGCAGAAGGTGGCGTTGGGAAATTCCGGGTTTTTCTTCCTCAAGAAGTTAAAGTTCAGGTTGATATGAACGCCGGTTTAAAAAAGCTCATCATGCGTAATTATGAGGAAACAACCGGTAGTGCAGGTGAAAAAATAATCGGTAATATTTTAGCGAAAGTGAAGAGCTTTTTAGTGTTCAATACCGGTATACTCTGGCTTGAATTTTCAAATTAAAACTCTCAAGGCTTTTGGTTTAACGCTTATCTTCAAGGGTAATGTACCTATGATTTCTCCGTCTATCTCAAACATAACTTTCCTTCCATCAGCTGAGTGAATTTCCGCATATTTCGCCGGGGTTTCAAAGACAGTTGGCACGCTTATATGCTGGCCTTTATATATCTTTGGAAAATGATACAACAACCTCAATTTACTCATTTTTTCAATACCCATTACATCTAATTTGCCATCATCAGGCACAGCTGAAGGACAGGCTTTCATACCACCACCGAAAAACTTTCCATTTCCAAAGGCTACAAGGAAGCAGTTTATCGGTCTTTCTTTTCCATCAATGTTGAGACTTAGAGAATAGCTCTTTGCCTTTATAAATTCGATGAGAAAAGACATCAAATAGGTTAACTTGCCACGCACTTTTATCTTTGATTTGTTCATTCTCGCAGTAACGTCAGCATCAAAACCCGCACCAATAACGTTGATGGCATATCTTTTCTGTTGTTTTCCTTCAAAATTTCTGTACTCAACTTCTAATACATCGCTCAAAAACACATTATCTCCAGCGATTTTTTTTACCATGACTTCGTAATTATTGGGAATGCCAAAGGTCTTTGAAAAATCATTTCCGGTTCCAACTCCTATCATGCCAACCGGTATATCTGCCCCAGAAAGCATAACCCCATTAACTACTTCGTTCAGCGTTCCATCGCCGCCTACGCTGACTATTTTTCCATAACCCCTGGCCTGACGTGCTATTTCTATGGCGTCGCCCGGAGCTTTTGTGAATTTCTCATCGTAATCTCCAAGCTCCTTTTTTAAAAGCGATTGAATTTTCTCTTTATAATCACTGAGCGCTTTCCCATTTGAAGCCATTGGATTGATAACTACAAGGACTTTCATGTCACCACTCCTTTGTGAGTAATGTACAAATTGTAGCATTTTACCTATTTTTATCAATTCTCCTGCGAAGTTCATGGGCAATAAAAGAGGCAACATCTTCAGCGAAGGTTCCGGGTCCAAATCCAGCATCATACCCCAATTCTTTTGCAAGTTCATGTGTTATCCTCGCACCGCCAGCGATGAGAATAACCTTATCACGAATTCCTTCAGCTTCCAGAAGCTCTACAAGTTCTGTCATGTTCTTTATATGGGCATCTTTAGCTGTAACTGTCTGGGAGACGAGAAGAGCATCGGCATTTAATTCTATCGCCTTCGCTACGAATTCTTCATTTGAAACCTGGCTTCCCAAATTGTGGGCTTCAAACATTTCATAACGTTCCAGACCGTAGTGCCCGGCAAAGCCCTTCATATTCATTATGGCATCTATTCCCACCGTGTGCGCATCTGTACCTGTTGTCGCACCAATAACGATGATTTTTCGACCGATATTTTCACGTATAAAGTTGTCTATTTCCTGCATGCTCATTTTTTTAACGGTAATCTTAGGCACTTTTATAGCGGTATAATCAACGCTGTGTACACACTCTCCATAAGCTACAAAAAAGGTAAAACCCGGCGTGAGCTCTTTCCAGTAAACAATTTGAGCATTATTCAAACCCATTTTTTTCATCAATTGCTTCGCTGCCTCTACTGCTTCCGGACCAGCTTTTACGGGCAGGGTGAAACTAAGCTGTACCTTTCCATCATTCATCGTATCTCCATAGGGTTTGACTGCTTTCAAATTCAACGTCCTGTCAAAGTTCCTTTTTTCCATGGAATAGAGTCCACTCATGCTTTTTCACCTTCCAGCATTTTCGGTATGAATAAATTGAAATAATTTTCGGTTTTTTCGGCAACACCATCTAATCCCCTACCACCATTACGGCTTCGTTTTATATCGGCAAAGATTCCCTTTTCCAGAGCACCGAACAATCCCAGTTTTTTTATCTCTTCAAGCAGTTCAGTGGCTTCATGAAGCACTTGATTCGCCCTCCGATGAACTATTCCATCTTCTTTGAACTGTATCTCATCGCCTATATTTCTCAGATTGTTGAAAATATATCTGGCATTCTCTATTGATAGGTAGCGGTCTGACATGAACGGGGTATGTATCGCTTCAGTGAGCATGCCCAACAATTGTATTCCCTGTTTTGTCCAGATGGAGATAACATTGAAAAGAGCGTCTTGAATATGCCCCCTGAAAATATTGCCCGTCATATATTTTGTTGGCGGCATGTATTTTAGCGGTGCCTCTGGAAAGATTTCTCTTGCCAGCTGAGCCTGTGCCAATTCGAAAAGAAATCCATTTTCTATTTCAGGATTCATTTCAAAGGCGTGACCAAGACCCATTTGCTCTTCTGGAATACCTGCAATAAGAGCGAGCTGTTCGTTTATGAACTGTGACGCAAGTACAGTATGAGCCGCTTCATAGGCATCAGCCGTTGTGAGATAGTTATCTTCACCGGTGTTGATTATAACCCCAACAAAACCATTTATTATTCTCGAGAAGAATTGGTCAATCATCGTCCTCTGCATGTTTATATCCCTGAAAAGGATTCCATATAAAGCGTCGTTGAGCATGACATCAAGCCTTTCAAAAGCTCCCATGACAGCTATTTCCGGCATGCACAGGCCGGAACAATAATTGCATAGCCGAATATATCTTTCCACTTCTTCACCCACTTCATCAAGGGCTTTTCTCATAATCCTGAAGTTTTCCTGAGTAGCAAAAGTTCCGCCAAACCCTTCCGTTGTGGGGCCATAAGGCACATAATCCAACAAACTCTGACCAGTTGATCGTATTACTGCTATTATGTCAGCTCCTTGCCTTGCAGCCGCTTGAGCTTGAACAACATCTTCATAGATATTGCCGGTGGCCACAATAACATATAGATAAGGCTGAGGGCCTTCACCAAGCCTTGCAATCAAGTTCTCTCTTTTTTCTCGGTTACTTTTTATAATAGCAATGCTTTTATCTACCAATGGCTCAAGGACTGCTTTTATACTATCCACATTGCGCATTGGAAGCTCCGTTATGTCCAGCTCGCCTCTTGAAATCCCTTCGGCAATTTCCTGGGGAGAAAGACCTGTTTCGAGAATGGCATTTCCCAAATAAAGGCTTATACCATCACCAAGTAGTCCCTTCTCCTTTATCTTATCGACAACAACGTTAGGCAAGGGTATCCCAGCTTCGCTTACGCCATCAATACCTAAGAGACGGCATATCGTTCTCTCTACGCTGACAGTTGTATGATGTTCCACAAATTTTTGAACATCAGAAGCTATATCTCTCGCCAATTCTCTAGCACGATTTACTTTATTGAAATCCAGGCCTAATTTACTGCTTGCAGTCACAGCGTTATTCCCCCTTTAAAAGCTTTCTCTTTGCCTTTTTTATTATTTCTTTGTCCAATCCAAATATCTCAGCTATTTTGAGTGCTTCATGCGGCACTTCTCCAAGTTCGTCTTTCAATTCTACCAACGAATAGTCAACGTATTCAACAAGAGATACAGGCGAGTCGAGCTTTTCAGGTAACTTTTCTCTCAAACCCTTTACACGGTAATGCCTTAATCCTTTTTCAGCGATGCCACTGTAGTGCGTTGTTATCATTGTGTAGCAACAACTATTAGAAAAAAATTCTGAAATGGAGCTCACCAATGCCTTGCCTTCATCAGGGTTTGTATTCCTCGCGAGTTCATCAAAAAGTATAAGCCAGCGTTCTTTTACATGCTTTATTGCCTCTTTCAATTCCAATACTTCAGCAGCAAAAGAAGAAAGACCTTTTTTATACGATTGATAGTCTCCCGAAAAAAAGAAAATCCCTTCAAACGGTACCATCTCAGCTTCTTTTGCAGGAACATAAAAACCGTATTGAAACATCAGCTGAGCAAGTGCAATAGTCCTCAAGAGCACTGTTTTTCCGCACATGTTGGCGCCTGTGATTACACAAACACCTTTTTTTATCAGGAGATCAACAGGCTGAAATTCTCTATGGTGAGGCCTGAGAATTTCTTTTATTTCGGGGTTAAAAAGCCCTCGAAATCTCACGGTTTTAGTTGAAAGCATAGGACGACTCAAGTTATACTTCTGAACTAGAACAGCTTTTGCCTGAAGAAAGTCTATTCTCGCTATGAGCTCTACTATTGCAGTTATTTTCTCTATGTTATCGCGAAATTCTTTTGATAGTTTTTGCCTTATTTTGTGTTCCAGCTCCATTTCCTTGAGTTTTAAGGTTTTTATTCTTTCCTGTATGTCATCTTTTGCCTGGCTAAGATTTGCTATTGCTCTTTTTTCCTGCCTAATAGCGGTAAGTTCGCTTGAATAAGCACTGTATATATGAAAGTTTCTGAGTTTAAGTCCTTCTGGATCTAAAAGATTCAGAAGTTCATTTGCGACTATCTTTGGCAAGAATTCAGGGAACTGTATATTTTCTCTCAAATCTTCATAAGTGAGCAAAAAGTCCTTTAGCTCAAAGAGGTCTATATCGTCCAATTCTTCTCCTTGTTTAAGTCTTTCAATAGTTCCTAATATATCCTTTAACAGCGACAATCTTTGTTTGAGTTTTTCCAGAACACTTTCGTCACTGAAGTGTTTAATGAACACAGAAAGCTCTTCGAGCTCTTTTTCTATCAAACCGGGTTCTTTCATGAAAGCAAGCTCTTTTAGCTTTCTTCTGCCAAAACCTGTTTTTAAATCCAGTTCGTTGATAATGAATTTGAAGCCTGTGGCTTCGAAGAGTTTCTCTCTATCCAAGGTTTTCACCTTCCATAACATCTATGACGGGAATGTCTAAAAATTTTCTGAGAATATTCAGAATCTCCACAGAATCGAGGCTGTATCCGGTGGGTGAAAAGGGATTAAAAGTGACAGCAATAAGTCTGGGACTTCTCAATACTCTGAGCTTCCCACCGCTGTTAAAAAAAAGCTCCGTAATTTCTGGGGAAAGGAACACTTTTGTGTAATCTTTAACTACCAGAGTTACATCTTTTTGAAGACCCCTATCAATAAGACGCCTTACGAAGCTCTCTGTAAGTGAACCTGAAAGGTAGAGTTTGCAGCCCTTTTCCAGTCGATCCAGCACGAGAGCAGTGTTGTTGAGAACGGTTCCAACCGGTAATTTTTCAAAGACACTATCTTTTGCCAACCAAATACCTTCACTGAGTTTTTCAAAATATTCAGCCATAGGATCAACAGGCAATTTCATTAACCCAATTACATGAAGGGTCTTTTTCACAATTTCACTGGGATTCAGAGAAAGTGCTGCACCAGTTGCCAATACCACACCTTCACATAAAAAGGGCGAACCAATACTACGCCTTGATAGGGCCCCATCCAGTAGAAAAAACTCCATTCCGCATGTTTTAGCGACTTTCATCAGTTCTCTTATCCCATACAAAGTGGACGGACCGGACAGCATAACTTTTCCGTTCTCAAGAGCCCTTGAAAGCACCACTCTTCCAAGAGCTGTTCGGCTATCGCTTACCCACAAAACATCAGAAAGAAATTTTTTCTCTTTGTAATGGACCTCGCTGGTAGCGAAAAGGTCACCTTCGTGTATGATGATTTCAGGTTTTGGGGTGAGTGTCACCTGATCGACACTTTCCCCATCGAGTCCAATAGAAGTAAGGCAAAGAACACGCCTTGGATTCTCGCGTTTTATGAGCTTTACAATATAACGCAGGCTTTCGGTTTTTCCGGTATTTTTCTCAAGCCCTATTACTGAAAGGCTTTTTAGCTTCAAAATTTTATCAACGAAGCTTATTCTTCTTCATCCTCTCTGAATAGAACCAGAGCCTGCCCGGTAAGTGCTTTTTCGCCTTTTTCGTTTATAACATCTGTTGACAAAAGCAATCTGGATTTTTCTTCGATCTTTTCCAGCACTTCAATTCTTATTTGTATTTTTTCACCGATGTAAACAGGCCTTCTAAAGGTCGCGTCTTGCTTCAAATATATCGTTCCCGGACCGGGAAACTTCCTGCCAAGAACGGCAGAAACAAGCCCCAAAGTCAGAATACCATGGGCAATCCTGGCTTTGAAAATACTTTTTGCCGCAAAATCATCGTCGAGGTGAATAGGGTTGTCGTCCCCGGTGATTTTCGCAAAAGACTTCACCATTTCATCGGTTATAACACGCTCTTCAGTATATACGTATCCGGGCACTATTTCAGCGTATTTCATTTTTTGCCCTCCTTCGTTCTTTCCAGCGCATTATTCTTTCGCGTCTTTCGAGTTCTGTGGGTTCCAGATTTATTTGCTTTCCATCGAGTAATTTTGCTACACCGCTTAATTTGTACTTTGCTCTGTATTCAGAATCATCAACATCGCTATCCACATCTTCTGGCTCATGGTATGTTGTAAGAACGCCTTCGTAGTTTCTCAGCACCACCGTCCGGTCTGACTGCGAAACCATATATTGTGGCATAACCCTGATCTTCCCACCACCACCAGGAGCATCAACAACGAAAGTGGGAATACAAAAACCCGATGTATGACCAATCAAAGCCTCCATTATGGCAATGCCTTTTCTTATCGAGGTGCGAAAATGAGAGATGCCTTTTGACATATCACATTGATAGAGATAATAAGGTCTAACTCTTATCTTAACAAGCTGATGAACCAATTCCATCATAATGTAGGGGCTATCATTTATTCCCCTAAGAAGAACGCTTTGATTTCCGAGGGGAATACCGGCGTCTGCCAACGTTTCACAGGCCTTGCTTGATTCGGGAGTGATTTCCTTCGGGTGGTTAAAATGTGTATTTACCCAAATTGGATGATATTTTCTAAGCATGTTCACAAGACTGGGAGTTATTCTTTGTGGCAAGACTACCGGTGTTCTGGTACCAATCCGGATTATCTCCACATGGGGGATTTTTCTCAACTCTTTAAGTATATATTCGAGCACCTCATCCCCCAACAACAAGGCATCTCCGCCTGATAACAGCACATCTCTTACTTCCGGGGTTTCCCGGATATATTCAACGGCGGCATCGATATCTTTTTTTGATCTCGGACGGTCTAATTGACCGGCAAAACGCCTTCGAGTACAGTGGCGGCAATACATTGAACACTGGTCAGTAACCAGCAAAAGCACACGATCGGGGTATCTATGGGTTAAACCCGGTACAGGAGAATCTTCATCTTCGTGCAATGGATCAAGCATATCCCATCTGCCTATTTGGAGTTCCTTCTCCGTAGGCACTGCCTGTCTCCTTATGGGGCACCTGGGATTGTCAGGATCCATAAGAGTGGCATAATATGGAGTGATAGCCATTCTTAATGTTTTCAGACAGTTTTCGATACCGAGAGCCTCTTCATCGGTGATATTTATCACCTGTCTGAGACCTTCAAGGGTTGTTATCCGATTTCTGACTTGCCATTTCCAATCGTTCCAATTGTCTTTAGAAACGTCTTTCCAGATAGGAATCTCTCTATAATCTCTCATATAAACCCTCCATTACTGATATAATTTTTCGAAGAGTTCTCTTATTTCAGGTGCTTCCCGAAGAATGTTAAGACTTAATTCTGCATGTCCCCGGGCATAGCCATTGCCGATAATCATCGTGATGTCCTTTCCAACTCCTTCAGCTCCAAGAGCTGCTCTTGTAAAGGAAGTTGCCATACTGAAAAAATAAACCGTTCCCAGATCTTTTGCTATCAATATAGATGACATCTCAGTACCTTCGACGTTTACATTGTTTATCACAACATCGCAGAGTTCACCATTAGTAGAGGTTAACACCTGTTCATAGACCTCTACGGGTTTTGTGGCATCGGCTATAATAACCTCATCCGCCAGCTCTAATTTTTCAATCCTGTTTGCATTTTCTTTTGAATATTCTACGACTATAACTTTTCCGGTTTCTCCAGCATTTTTTTTAGCCTGGTAGGAACAGAGAACACCGGATTTTCCTCCACCACCTATTATTCCCACAGTCATGCCTTTTTTTACAAGCCGCTCTACCTGAGCAGGAGCGCCTGCTACATCGAGCACAGCCAGAGCCAGCCTATCAGGGATATCTTTTGGAAGTACAGCATATACGCCACTTTCAAAAAGGATTGCCTTCCCTTCAATATCGACCTGATCGGTATTTATGTTTATTTTTTTTACGCGGTCAATTCGCAACGGGGTAAGTGACAGTGAAACAAGCGTGGCTATCCGGTCTCCGATTTTTAAATCCAGATGGGCAAGGTCGGGACCAATTGCCTCAACCGTGCCTATCAACATGCCGCCAGAGCCTGTCACTGGATTTTGAAGTTTTCCACGTTCTTCGACTATTTTTTTGATCATTTCTGATATCTTGTCCTTGTCGTTTCCACAGGCATTTTTTATTTGCGTAAAGCTAGCAGAATCCACGTTCAGTGTCTGTACATTTATGAGAATTTCATTGGAATACAATTCCATGGTGTTGTCTATCTTTTTAGCGGCCTGTGGTAGAAAACCCTGCGGTTCTACAACTCTATGGCTTCCGAAGGGGCATCCTTTTTTCATTCCATTACCTCCTATTTCTTATTTTCAAAATGCTCCTGGCCTCATCAGGTGTAGCAATCTCCCTGCCAAATTCCCTTGAGATTTTGGCAACTCTTTCGACAAGCTGGGCACTTGATTTCGCCAATTCTCCTTTGCGGTAATAAATATTGTCTTCAAACCCCACTCTAACGTGTCCCCCCATGGCAATGGCATGAAGTGCAAGGGGCAATTCATGACGTCCTATTCCTGCGACACTCCATGTACTGCCATCGGGGATGCAATTCACAAGATAGACAAGATCGTTTATCGTTGCGGGTATGGCACCGGGGACACCCATGACAAAATCGAAATGCAGAGGTGGAGAAATCAACCCTTTTTTAACCAATCTCAGGGCATTTTCAATCATACCTCGTTCGAACACCTCAATTTCCGGTTTGATCCCCCGATTTTTCATTTCCATCGCAAATTTCTCCATATATTCCTGGGGGTTAGCGAAGATGTCGTTGCCAAAGTTACAGGTTCCTGTGGAAAGTGTTGCCATCTCGGGATTTATATACAAAGGTTGTATTCTCTCTTCTATGCTGTGCCAAACCGCGCCACCAGTAGAGGGCTGAACAATGATATTACACTTTCTCTCTATCTTTTCTTTTATTTCCCTGTAAACCTCCATGTCCTGAGTAGGCGTACCATCACTCTTCCTTGCATGGATATGCACAATAGAAGCACCGGCAAGGAAGCATCGAAAAGCTTCTTCGGCAATTTCATCTGGCGTTATGGGTAGATTGGGTTGCTGTTCACGCGTAACTTCGGCACCGGTAATCGCCGCTGTGATTATAAGCTTCTCCAATATGTTCATCCCCCTTTTCTCTGCTTGTTTAACGGAACTACGCATGTTCCTGAAGCCCTGCACACAACAACAGGATCTTCAAGAACTTCCGCTGCAGAATCGGAAATGTCTGAGCGCGCTTGAATGACCTTTTTGGCTTCAAATATAATCTTCCTTGATGTTCTGCCAACATGAACGATTTCCCCGGTTGCTTCAATGTAATCACCAGCGTATACAGGAGCCAGAAATTCTACGTTGTCGTAAGCACGAAAGAGACCTTCATCACCATCGTTACGAATGAGCAATTCTGTGGCCACATCACCGAAGAGTTGAAGAATTTTGGCGCCATCAACAAGATTTCCACCGTAATGAGCGTCGTGTAGGCTCATTCTAACCCTGATAACAACCTTTTTCATCAACATATACCCCCTTATTAACATTTTGCTTTCAATTACGCCGTTATTCAACACTAAATAGAGGGAATTATCACCGAATTAAGGCGGGAATTATTATCTATATCTCTTATGCTTATCGGATTATGGAAACGCTTTTCACAGCCCGAAAATTTCACTTATTGTCTTTGAAAGTTTTCTTAGCGTTTCTTTTCTAAGTGTAATAACATTGTTGAACACATCAATATCAATTAGCGAAGCTTTGAAGAGCAAATTTATGTGGTAAGAAATAGTGGATTTGTTCAAACCTGTAAAATCCGCAAGCTCTTTTTGAGTCGAGGGCTTTGTGGCAAGATATCTTAGAATTTCAAAACGTGAATTGTCTCCAATCGCTTTTAGAAGATTGTTTAACTTATATTCTTGTGGAATCTTTCTTATAAAATCCTTTGTTATTTCTTCGACACCCATTATAAGCAGGTGAAAGGTTGGATAACTCATTAACCCTGAATTGCTTCTTGGAACAGAATTTTGAAGTGTAACGTATAGCGGCCGGGAAGCGTCTGGAATCAGATCGTAATAATCCAGATAGTTCGAAATGGAATTCTTGATTACTTTTGGGTCTGTCGAAGAGAAGAAATCGTTTACCTTACGAAGATTTTTACTTCTCAAACCTGTTTTTTCATAAATTTTCAGAATCTTTCTGGTGTTTGAAGTAAGAAATTCTATAGCTTTCACCGGGAAGAGAAGTAACTGATTGACAAACCACTTTGAATCCGCACTTATGCCTTCGATTTCTTCTACTTTCTCCGTTACAGTAAAGGGAGAAGTTTCCAGTAATTTTTTTAACTCCTGGCTTTTCATATTCAATCTGCGAACAGCGAGAACTGTGATAAAACGATCCCTGATTATTTCCATCAAATCCGGAGTGAGCTCTATGGATTCTTCAATTTTAACAGCAGTGCCATCTACCATTTTATGTTTTACAGGAAAGAGGACAGGAGATATGACGCCAAATTCGTTCATGAAGGTAGTATAGATGCGAGTTGACCAATCTGATTCCTTCAAAATCGCATTGCGGAAAGCCAGTAGTTCCGGCGTTGGGTCGAAATCCACCCCAAGCGATTTCAGTGATTTTCTAACTGGTTCTGAATGAAAGGCATAGTAAATCGCCATCATAAGATCGTATATTTCGAAATACCCTGCTACTATCTTCATCTATTGTCCTCCATTCTCAAAAAGGCGTTGTCTATATCCCTTATTATCTTTCTCAAATTATCCTTGTTAAGTGAATAGTAAACTTTTCTACCTTCGTTTGACTTCTTAAGAACTCCAAGCTTTCCAAGTGCAGAAAGATGGTGAGATATGGTTGCTTTGGAAAGCCCACAAAGCTCTGCAAGTTGTGCTACATACATGGCTTCGTCTGAAAGCGCTTTTAGAATGCAAAAACGTGTCCTGTCCGATAAATTTCTCAAGAACTCCTTCAGAAGGTCGGTTTCATGATTGTGCTTTGATAATTCAATGCTCAGGGAATTTCCCAAAAGGAAAAGAGTTCCCTCATCGAATTTGACGGGAGCGGAAATAAAATCCGGAAGAAGGTGTTGAATAGAAAGGATAACACATCCTCCAAGGGGGGCTCTGGATAGATGTTTTAATTGCTCCGTGAGCATAGCTCTGGAACGGTCGTGTGTCAATATGCTCAAACTTTCATGTGCAGTACTGGTAATGGCATTTCTGAGCCCGCTATTAATGTACGACTGCAACAACTTTTCCAGAGCTTCGCTAAAGATCTCTCTTGTGTGTTGAGGGAATATCAGTAGTTGGGTGAGAAACCATGTAGAAGACCTGGAAAGCACCCTTTGATTCTGTAAAAAATCAAGGAATCTATCCCTTGAACAACTCTTTAAAAGATGTTGTCTATCTCCGAAGTGCTTGCTGATAACAGAAGAAAAGAACCTGGATCCCAGCTTTTCAAAATTGTTGAGACTTTCTATTGTTTCCTCAAGTGTGATAAAACTGCCATCTTCAAATTCTTCTCCTGCAAAGAGAAGGAAATTCTCTCCAAGTTCTGAAAAGGTTGAAATAAGTGTTCGTGTGTTCCAGGCTGCTGTATTGGCGATATCGTGTATAAAAGCATCTATCCCGGTGTTTATATGGCCGGAAGGATCATTAGGGATTTTGCGGCTATTATCGGTGATTAATTTCGATATTGCTATGAGTTCACCCAGTTCGACCCACACTAATCTCACACTCATAATATCCTCCAGTTAGATATACATCTAATTATAGCATCAAAATGTTGCTTCTATACCTTGTTGTATTTTCTTTTTGATGCCCTATATGCTTAATTATAGAATTTTTTTGCTGATTTTCTTGGAATTTTCTTGTATTTCTCTTTATTGCACTAAATAAGGGTTTTAGAGGATTTACAAACATTATGTTAGACCGTCATCGGTTGTTAACATTACGGGTTTGACAACCATCGAACATAGTGTTATTATAATTTCGTCAGGGATTACTAGAGTTGGAGGGATGGATATGAAAAACAGCAAGACTGTAAATGTAAAGAACATTCAGGAAGAAATTGAAAAGGTCAAGATTTCGTTAATCAAAAGCGGCGCATTTATAAACCTTTAAACCCCCTTGAACAACAAGAGCACGAGAGAACCGAATAAACAACATGCAACACCCCCCCTTTTTCCCCACGGAGAGTTTAACGGGCCTGAGAAGGCCCTATTTTTTTGCTGCTATAATAGAAGTTGATTCGGGGGTGATGTATTGAAATTACAAAAAAAGATAGAAATTTATCTGCTGGCTATTTCTCTTCTTCTGGCCCTCATAGCTGGACTTTTGTTATTTGATATCGTCATTGACCCTCTTTTGAAGTCTTACTTTGCCATTCAGTCGCAAAGGGAAGAAACGCTTCAACAAAGCAGAGAAGTTCTGAAGGAACTCTCCCGGCTGGAATTTTCCATTAAGGGATTTTATTATTTGAATTCTGTATTTCCTTCAAATGCAGAAGAATTAGATGAAAAGACAAAATATAACTATGTTTTTGACTATGAAGACAAAGGGGATTCATACAATGTCAAAATAAGGGGTAACGTTCCTCTGTCATCCAGCAAAAAGCTCATGGAGGAATTCAACTTAGAAGGGAAGCTTTATTCTACGGATGAAGGGTTCTTGTATCTTTTTCCCATCAAGAAGGTATATTGATCGATGCTCCTTGAAGCTGGTTCTTAAATCATCAGATGGGCTTTCATTTACATAATGTTTTTCGAAGGTTTCCGTAAAGCAACCGGGGCAATTCTATGTCAAGGTCGTAGTCATAGGGTCTGCTCGTAACCAGATGGCTTTTGGCCAGTAAATAGGGTTCTGAATTTTCAACACAAAGGAAAGCCTCAACTAATATAAACCCCCCCTTGTATATTCCCGTGTATTTGTTGGCCCTTACGACTACTTTTATTTCCTGTCCTGCCTTTTCAGAGAATTTTAGCGTTAGAAACTCTTTCTCGTTACTTTTGATAAGTGAAATAACTTGCCCATATAGAATAACGAGGTTGTAAGTCTTCATTTTTCCTCCCTTCTTTTTTCCACGATTAACATGCTATCATTATTACTGAATATAT
Organism: Thermotogae bacterium; assembly: GCA_003643975.1. Lineage (GTDB taxonomy): Bacteria > Thermotogota > Thermotogae > Petrotogales > Kosmotogaceae > Kosmotoga_B. The sequence goes on from QNAR01000004.1 coordinate 16,021, forward strand.
TGAATCGAGGTGTAGCATGGAAAAGCCAAAAGTAGCTCTTATTGCACACGACAAAAAGAAAATCGATCTCATAATGTTTGTCAAAGAAAACATAGAAACCTTCAAACTTTGTGAATTACACGCTACCGGGACTACCGGCAAATTTCTAAGAGAAAAATTGAATTTGCCGGTCAATGCGGTGCATTCCGGCCCTCTGGGAGGAGATATTCAGATAGGTTCACTCCTCGTAGAGGGAAAGATGGATTTTGTCATATTTCTCAGAGACCCTTTAACCGCTCAACCTCATGAACCCGATATTTCCGCTTTGCTGAGGGTTTGCGATGTACTCAATATTCCATTGGCTACCAACCTTGCAACAGCAGAGGCTCTGGTGGTTGAAATCAAGAGCATTTTAAAGAGCTCAGAGCCCTGAAATAGCCAAAATAGAAGCCGGGAACAGTGAATATTTCCCAAAAGCTTCTTCTATTTTCAAAGAGATGGGTACCAGATCTTTTTTGGTATCTAGAAGGTTGAGCTGTTTAGACAGTGAACTGGAGGGTTTGAGCCTGTTGCATGAAACCCCTAAAGCCCTTACAGGTTCCCCGTCCCAGAGCTCTTCAATCAACCAGTAAAGTACTTGATTCATCCTTTGAGTGTCCGAAAGCGGAAAATTCAACTTTCTCGATGTTCTAACTACGCGGAAATCCGAATATTTCAAAAACAAACTAACGCCTTCCGCCTCAAATCCTTTTCTCCTCATCCTGTAAATCACCCTGGCTCCTAAAAAACACGCAACCCTGTTTATGAGTTCACCATCATCTATATCCCTGGACAAAGTCATTGAATGGCCAATAGATTTCGGGAAAGATTTCTTGAAAAACTCGGTACGTGAAAATGAATTAGTTAAAAGGGCTTTTTTCAAACCAAGCAGGGCATTCCCAAAATTACTATAAAGAAAGAAGTCATCAGCTTCAATGAGATCAATGGCCTTTTTGTATCCGTAACTTGAAAGCTTTATCAGCGTATGAGGCCCAACACCCGGAATATCTTTTATGTTTACGTGCTTTAGAAACTCCCTTTCCGACCCTTGGCAAATCACAACGAATCCGTTGGGTTTCTTGAAATCACTGCCAATCTTTGCCAACATGGGATTTGAGGCGATACCGATTGAAGCAGTTAAGCCATATTCTCTCATCAATTTCAATTTAAGATTCTTTAAGTGAAAAAGGGCCTCTTTTAAATTTTCAAAATGTGAGAGGTCTATATAAGCCTCATCAATACTGGCAACTAAAATCTTTGGAGAAACACTGTAGAGAAGTTTCATGATTTCTCTGGACACATACTCGTATTTCTTAGCATCAACTTCTACAAAAATGGCATCAGGACAGAATTTTGAGGCTTCATAGCCAGACATACCAGAACGAACGCCTTTTTTCTTTGCTTCATAACTCGCTGTTGTAACCACTGAGTGCCTTAAGCCCCTTCCAGTAACGATAATAGCCTTTCCTTTCAGCTGAGGGTTTGAAGCCTGTTCAACACTCGCAAAAAAGGCATCCATGTCAATGTGTGCCACATAATCAAGCGTACTACCACCCTCCTGGCTTGGCACAATACCATTTTTTCAGATCATCATGATATTCAAGAACATAAGAACCGCGAGAACTGATGACAGAAAAATAATACACAGATCTGCTACCCTTATTTTCTATCCAAAGATATGCGATGCTGTTGATATAAATTTTTATACCATCATAACTAAACCTAACCGGATAAAAACCATTTTCTCCAAAATAAACCACTACTTTTATTGGCCTTTTTTCCTTCAACATATTATCAACTCACATATTGAATTATAAATTATGGTATAAATTAGTATATCATCATTTAGAAATTGAAATCAATAAATGGCAACTCAACCAGGAACTATTTTCATGCTTTTTCAGAAATGTAATCCAAAATAGCTCATTTGATGAATTTATCTGAATAAACCGAAGAAAATTTTGTTAAAATCAATATAGAATGTCGAGAACCAAGAAGCCGAGAAATCGAGATTCGAGAAACCGAGAATCCGAGAGCTGGGTTGCGGGAATCGAGTTACGATATAGGTTACTAACAAAAGGGTATAGGGTTTAGTTTTTAGGGTTTAGTAAAAACCAGACTCAAGACCCCAGACCCGTATTCTAAAACCCGAATCTTAAGAGCAGGGTCTAGGGTCTGGATGTTTTCTCTCGCAACTCGTTACTCGTAACTCGACTCTTGATCTCGGTTCTCGGCTCTCGGATTCTCGTTTCTCGGTTCCTTGACTCTCGTAACTCGTTACTCGTAACTCGGCTCTTTGCTTCTCGGCATCCAAGGAGGTTTTAACTTTGAAAAAGGTCGCGTTGATTTTCGGTACAAGGCCTGAAGCGATTAAGATGGCGCCTTTGTACCATGCTTTGAAAAACTCAAAGATGCAGCCGGTGGTAATAGCCACCGCCCAGCATAGGGAAATGCTGGATCAGGTGTTGAATTTGTTTGAAATAACCCCTGATTACGACCTCAATATCATGAAAGAGCGGCAAAGCCTGCCGGAGTTAACTTCAAGACTTATTTCTTCCATAGATAGGGTTTTTGCTGAAGTCTCCTTTGACTTTGCCCTTGTTCAGGGTGATACCACTTCCACTTTTGCGGGAAGCCTGGTGTCTTTTTACCACAAAGTACCCGTTGGACATGTTGAAGCCGGCTTGAGAACCATGGATATATACAACCCCTTCCCTGAGGAAGTGAATCGCAGATTAACTGGAACCATAGCCAGTTATCATTATGCCCCTACTGAAGAAGCCATGAAGAATCTCCTCAAGGAAGGAATCAACAGAAAAAATGTATTGGTAACAGGGAACACCGTTATTGATGCCCTTCTCTGGACTCTCGAGCACAAAAAAAACGATGTACAGAAATTCAGAGAAGACATAAACGTTGGAAAAGGGGACTACATACTTATTACTATGCACAGACGGGAAAATTGGGGAAAGCCCATGAGTCAGGTTATGAAAGCCATCAAGGATATACTTGCAAAAAAGCCCGAACTCAAGGTCGTTTTCCCTGTGCATTTGAACCCGGCAGTAAGAGAAATCGTCTATGCTGAATTAAAGGAACACAAGCGTGTTATATTACTCGAGCCTCTTGATTATTTGCCCTTTGTTTCCCTGATGGAGGGATCAAAGTTGATACTAACGGATTCAGGTGGCATTCAGGAAGAAGCTCCCGCTTTAGGCAAGCCCACTCTTGTTCTCAGAAAAACCACCGAGCGCCCAGAAGCTGTAAAAGCCGGCACTGCAAAACTCATCGGTACAGAAAGGACAAAAGTGGTTGAAGAAACACTAAGACTTTTGAATTCTCCCGAAGAATATAAGGAGATGGCAAAGGCTGCTAATCCCTTTGGAGAAGGTAAGGCTGCCAAAAAGATCATCAGTCACCTGAAAAATGTTTTAGGGGTGTAAAAAAATGGATTCAGCGCTTTCCATGTCTATGCTTTTCAAATTGGTTCAAATTTTCGTTATAGTTCCTTTGAGTGTCGCTTTTATTATCTTCAACAGGTTATCAAGAACCAAACATTGGGCCTGGGATCTTTTCTGGGGTGTTTACGCAGCTAATAGAATTGTTCTATACTATCTTTCACTATACTTTTCAAAAGGGGAAGATCTTTTCCTATGGCTTTTTCTCAATGGACTCATGTTGGCACTTGAGGCTGTTTCTCTTATTTCGCTCTCAAGGTTTTATTCAAGCCATATTAAATTTAGGAAAGTTTATTATTATCTCTTCTTCTTTTCCATTTTGCTTTTGAACTCATTCGGCTATTTCATGCCTAAGACCACTCCAGGATACAATTTTTTTGGCCCCCTTTACGGTCAATACCTATCTTTATTTATTCTCGGGATAATTATGCTTTTTTTCGGCATCACATTAGTTAGAAGATTCACAACTTCAAGCCGTCCAGGGTGTGTGATTGGCTGGGTAATCATTTTATCGGGTATTTCAACATCTTTTTCTCTTATAACAAAGTTGCTCCCTGCGCTTGCTCCAGTTCAATTAGTTTTCAACGTTTTTCTCGTGGTGTCCCTATTCGTTACCTACTTACTGTTCAGAATTGAAATGGAAATACGCAAAAGGAATGAGCTTGAAATTTTGTATGATAGTGTCTCTAAAAATATTTCCAATGTTGCCATGCTCAGATTCGCAGAAAATGGGTCAAAAATTTATGCCAATCCTTTAGCAACGAAGTTTATTGAGGAAGTGACTGATCTTTACGAGTTTGAAGAAATTTTCAAAGAACCTGAAAAATTGCGTAGCAGAATTGCTGATGCATTGCGCACCATGAAAGTCTCTTTCTTAAATGTAGAAATAGGTCAAAAAGAGTTTGTATGTTATATCTACCCCGGCAAATTCAGTGGCGAAAATATAATTGACATAGTGCTTCTGGATTCCCCAGAGCTCAAAGCAATTGAAAACAAACTAAAAAATGAAATCGAAGAATTAAGGCAGAAAATCGACCAGCAACTCACTTTCTTTGCTAATATGGTTCATGAATTAAAGAGCCCTTTAACGATAATCAAGGGATATGCCGAAATGCTGGAATCAAGCGCAACGGTTGATCAGGAGAAAATGCTTCTTGCAATTCATCAAGCTGTTAATTATCAGCTTGGATTGATAAACAACCTTCTTGAAATATCAAAATTACAGGCAAATAAATCGGAATTGAAAATCGAAAAAGTGGACCTGCCTGAACTGATAACAGATGTAACCTATCAATTCACAGATATTTCTGCGAGAAAAGGAATAAAACTCGAAATAGAGGAAAACAAGCTCCCGGAGGAATTTTACACAGATTCCTCAAAGCTGAAAAGAATTCTGATCAACCTTCTGGATAATGCTTTCAAATTCACAAGGGAAGGGAAGATAAAACTTTCGGCATATCTCCACAACGGTGGCGTTTATTTCGAGGTTAAAGACACGGGCATTGGCATAAAGGAGGAATTCCTCGACAAAATATTCGACAGGTATTCAATGGCAAAGGGTACAATGAACCGGGAACTCAATCCTTCAGGAACGGGGATTGGTCTTTATTTGACTAAAGAACTTGTAGAACTTCTCGGAGGCAAAATAAGGCTCAACTCAGAATATGGAAAGGGAACAACGGTATCTTTTACCATATCAAACATGAAAACATGAAAATGGGGGACTGAGCCCCCGTTTTATTCGAAAACAACCATAACATCGCCCGCGTTTACGCTTTCTCCTTTTTTTACACGCACTTCCTTTATTATGCCATCCCGATCCGCTAGAACGCTGTTCTCCATTTTCATTGCTTCCATGACTATTACCTTATCACCCCGACTTACACGGTCTCCCGGAGATACCAGAACCTCAAGAATAATCCCGGTCATGGGAGATATCAATGAACCACCCGTAGAAGGCGTAGGGGTTTTCGTCGACTTCACGGTTTCTTCAGCTTTTTTTTCAACAGAGGCTTGTATTGGAGTTGATGTTGGAGCTTGGGACGATAACGCCTGTTTCTCCATCGTGGGAATCTCATTTGACGAATTTTGAAGCTCTTCCACCTCTACTATATAATCTTTGCCATTTACTTTCACTCTGAATTTTTTCAGCACGCCTTATTCCTCCTCGGTTTCCAATATACTTGAGGTATTCTGGCTTTCCAGCCGGATTTTCTCCCGATTACCGGGCTAATCTTTCTTATCCTGAAACTTCTATTTCCAATCATTTCATATAATACCGCACTAATGACCGCTACCGTTTCCGATTCTTCAACTTCGATATTCTGCTCCTGGGTTTTTTTCTCTTTTATCACGACCTTGGCAAAGTCCTCAGCAGTTTTTTTTCTTTTCTCCGAAGACAGGGTAACTCCAAAGAGAGAAAAAACTATGTAGAGTATTCCAAGAACAGAAAACACCACCAACAAACCGGTCAAAGTAATAGATAAAACACTGCTCATATCATCACTCCGTATCAAAGAGGGATATTTCCATGCTTTTTGTTGGGACGGCCTTCCACCTTGTTTTGAAGTATTTCAAGGGCACGGTAAATTTTAACTCTTGAATCAGCGGGATCTATAATTTCCTCGATATAACCCCTTGAGGCGGCCACGTAAGGATTGGCGAACATTTTTTTGTACTCCTCTACCTTTTCGGTCCTTGTTTTTTCTGGCTCAGCTGAATTTTTGATTTCTTTTCTGAAGATTATGTTTGCGGCCCCTTCAGAACCCATTACAGCAATTTCAGCATCAGGCCAGGCAAAAACCATATCAGCGCCAAGATGTTGACTACCCATGGCGATATAGGCCCCTCCATATGCTTTTCTCAATATAAGGGTGATTTTAGGAACGGTTGCTTCGCTATATGCATAGAGTAACTTTGCACCGTGCCTTATTATACCGCCATGTTCCTGAGAAACGCCTGGTAAAAAGCCAGGGGTATCCACAAGAGTGATAATGGGAATATTAAAACTATCGAGAAACCTTATGAACCTTGCCGCCTTGTCTGAAGCGTCGATATCCAACACGCCAGCAAGTACTGTCGGCTGGTTTGCTACTATGCCCACAGGTCTTCCTCCAATTCGAGCAAATGCCGTAACAATATTTCTGGCATAATGAGCATGAACTTCAAGGTATTCTCCATTATCCGTGAGTTTCTCGATGATTTTCTTCACATCGTAACCCTGACGGGGATTTTCAGGAAGGAGTTCCCTCAGCTCGGGAACTTCTGATATATCGGTGCTATTGGCAAAGGGTGGTTCTTCAGCGCTGTTCTGGGGAAGATAAGATAAAAGAGTTCTAACGAGTTTCATTGCTGAAAGGTCATCGCCCTCCATAAAATGTGCCACACCACTTTTGCTATTGTGAACAAAAGCACCCCCAAGAGCCTCTTTGTCTATTTCCTCACCCGTAACAGCCTTTATGACTTGCGGACCTGTTATAAACATCTGGGAATTGTGCTCCACCATAATGACGAAATCAGTAATTGCCGGTGAATATACAGCTCCACCTGCACACGGGCCGGCAATGACAGTTATCTGTGGGATCACGCCTGATGCCAGAGTGTTGCGATAAAAAATACCACCGTATCCATAAAGGGAATCCACACCTTCCTGTATTCTAGCTCCTCCGGAGTCGTTGATTCCTATTATAGGGATTCCGAGTTTCAAAGCCATGTCCTGCAGTTTCATTATCTTTTTTGCGTGCATTTCGCCCAGAGATCCTCCTTGAACGGTAAAATCCTGGGAGAAAACAGCAACTTTTCTTCCATCAATTTCCCCTATTCCAGTTACCACGCCGTCACAGGGAAATTCCTTTTTGTCTAGCCCAAAGTAAGTAGAGCGATGTTTGACGAATTTGTCTATCTCTTCAAAACTGCCGGGATCACACAGCTGCTCAATTCTTTCTCTGGCTGTTAGTTTTCCCGCTTCATGTTGCTTCTTGATTCGTTCTTCGCCTCCACCGAGGGAGAGCTTTTTATCCGCTTCATGGTATTTTTTCAAGCTTTCTCTCATACTTCACCTCCAACGCATCAATGGCTGCCTTCAACGAGTTCTACCAATATACCGCCTGTCGTTTTGGGATGCAAAAAGGCAACCTTGACCCCGCCAGCACCAACAGCTGGCTCTTTGCTCAAAGGGCGGTACCCCATTGAAGAGGCCTTTTTTATGGCTTCTACTATATCATCCACGTGGTAGGCAATATGATGAATGCCTTCCCCTCTTTTTTCAAGGAATCCAGAGATTTCACTATCGCTTTTCGTTGATTCAAGAAGTTCTATTCGCGTATCCCCGACTTTCAAAAAGGCTACTTTAAGCCCTCTTTCAGGCAATTCTTCAATGCCATCGAGTTCAAGTCCAAGAAAAGACCGATAAAAACCCAGTTTTTCTTCGATGGATCTGACAACTATTCCTATGTGGTCAATCCTGTCTGCCTTCACCACTACCGACCTCCCGTTAGCTTTTTCAGTTCTTCAACCAGTCTATCTATGGCTTCATCAGGAAGTTCCTTTAGCTCTTGAAATACGGTGTTCAATTTGTTGAAGCGCTTTCTCTTCTTTCTCTTCTCATCGATTTTACCCGATTCTTTCAAAAACTGCAGTTCTTTTTCTATCAATCTGGCGAGTTCTTCGAGATTTGTTCCTTTGATGCCATCAGTCAGTATTACATCTTTCCGATGATTTGAAAAATCTAAAACGGCTTCTATCCTACTTTTCAATCTTGAAGCTCCTTCTATATCCATTTTGTTCACAACGTATATGTCGCCTATTTCCATAATGCCGGCTTTAAGCATCTGAATTTCATCTCCAAGTCCCGGGGCAAGAACAAGTAGAACAATGTCAGCAAGGTTGGCAATATCAGTCTCTGACTGCCCCGCGCCAACGGTTTCAACAAATACCTTTTTGAATCCGCAACGCCCCAGGAGTTCAACAGCATTGTATATGGAAGGACTCAGCCCCCCAAGTTTCCCTCTACTGGCCATAGAGCGTATGTACACATTATCGTTTCTGCTTGTCCTCTTCATCCTGATTCTATCACCAAGAAAAGCACCACCGGTAAAAGGGCTTGACGGGTCAACGGCTATTATGCCTATTTTTTCTTTCAGAGAAAACAAAGAAGCGAGCCTATCTGTGAGGGTAGATTTCCCTGAGCCCGGGCTTCCTGTCAAACCTATAACGCAGTAGTCTTTTTCATCCAAGGCACCAACGATCTTCTTGGCTTCAATGGGGTCGTTTTCTATGATTGTAAGGGCTTTTGAAATCTCTTTTACATCTTCAGCTTTTAGTTTCTCCAGAGAAAGCTCTGTCATTTCACGATTTTCCTCATGCTATCTATTATCTTTTCGAGAGAAGTCCCGGGACCAAAAACCTCAAAAATACCCATTTTTTTTAACTCCAGAGCATCGTCTTCGGGAATTATGCCCCCAACAAAAACTGGTTTTTCACCAATGCCATATTGCTTCATAAATTCCAATACCCGGGGACAGAGCTTCATGTGAGCTCCAGAAAGGATGGAAAGCCCAATAACGTCTACATCCTCCTGTAATGCTGCTTTTGCGATATCTTCTGGAGATTGTCTGAGACCCGTATAAATTACCTCCATGCCAGCATCTCTAAGAGCCATGGCAACAACCTTCGCACCGCGATCATGGCCGTCAAGACCGGGCTTTGCAATCAGAACCTTTATCTTCTTCCCCATTTCACTCACTCCCTTTTATAGGATAACGGCTTCTGTATATTCCCCAAAAACTTCCCTTAAGACATTGGAAATTTCTCCTATGGTAGCATATGCCTTTACGGCTTCTATGATATAGGGCATGAGGTTTTCTTTGTTGTCTAAAGCTACTTTTTTGAGCTGTTCCAGACTCTTGTGGACTTTCTCGTTATTTCTGTCTTTTTTGAGCTTTTTCAATCGGCTCTTTTGTTTTTCTTCCAATTCCGGATCGATTTTCAAAATTTTCATTGGTTTGTCCTCTTTCGAGGTGAATTTGTTAACGCCAACGATTACTTGCTCCCCCTTTTCTATCTCAAGTTGGGCTTTATACGCAGAATTAAGTATTTCTTTCTGAATATATCCATCTTCTATTGCTCGAACCATGCCTCCTAGCTCATCGATCTTCTTTAAATATTCAGTGGCATCCTTTTCTACTTCGTTGGTTAAGTATTCTACAAAATAAGAACCGCCAAGTGCATCCACGACATCTGCTACACCTGTTTCGTGAGCTATGATCTGCTGGGTTCTCAAAGCGATTGTAACCGACTCTTCAGTTGGCAAACCCAGGGCCTCATCGAAGGAATTTGTATGCAGTGATTGCGTACCACCAAGCACAGCAGCAAGTGCTTGAAAAGCTACTCTTATAATGTTATTCATCGGCTGCTGAGCGGTAAGAGTAGATCCGCCAGTCTGTGTGTGGAACCTCAATTTAAGAGCTTTGCTGTCAGTTACTCCAAAACGCTCTTTCATGATTTTTGCCCAAAGTCTTCTTGCGGCTCTGAATTTGGCAATTTCTTCGAAGAAATTGCTGTGGGCATTGAAGAAGAAAGACAACCTTTTTCCGAAAACATTAGGATCGAGGCCAGCTTTAATTGCCGCTTCTACGTAAGCTATCCCGTCTGCCAGTGTAAAAGCGACTTCTTGCACGGCATTTGCTCCCGCCTCTCTTATATGATAACCACTTATGCTTATGGTATTGAATTCAGGTAGGTTCTTGGAACAATATTCAAATATATTGGTTATGATTCGCATGGAAGGATCAGGCGGAAAAATATATGTTCCCCTGGCAATGTATTCTTTGAGGATATCGTTTTGAATCGTTCCCTTTAGTTTTTCAGGTGGAACTCCTTGCTTTTCAGCAACGGCAATGTACATAGCCAAAAGTATGGCGGCTGTTGAATTAATGGTCATAGAGGTGCTTACTTTGTCCAAAGGGATTTCGTCAAAAAGAATTTCCATGTCTTTCAAAGAATCGATTGCAACACCGACTTTTCCCACTTCCCCTTCTGCCATAGGGTCATCTGAGTCGTAACCGATTTGAGTTGGCAAATCAAA
>QNAR01000005.1 GCA_003643975.1 Thermotogae bacterium
ACACTTAAAAGAAATGGTAAAGTCTGGATCAGAATTTTCCCAGACAAGCCCATCACCTCAAAAGGTATCGGGGTGAGAATGGGTAAAGGAAAAGGCGATGTTGAAGGCTGGGTAGCCGTGGTCAAGCCCGGTAGGATCATGTTTGAAATTGCTGGTGTTAGTGATGAGCTGGCAAAGGAGGCGCTGGCTTATGCGGCAACAAAGCTTCCGATTCGGACAAAAATAGTTCCGAAGTACCATATAGGAGGTGAGCTCTAATGAAGGCAGTTGAACTTCAAAAATACACCGATGAAGAGCTCAAGCAGATGCTTGATGACCTGAAGAGAAAACTCCTGGATTTGCGATTTCAGCTTGAAATGAACAAATTACAGAATCACTCTCAGATAAAGCTCGTAAAGAGAGATATTGCAAGGGTCAAAACAATCCTCCGCGGTCGCGAGCTCGGAATAAGGAGGTAACAGTTATGCCTAAGAAAAAACTTGTTGGAACCGTAGTGAGTAATAAAATGGATAAAACCGTTGTAGTTAATGTCGAAAGAATATTCGCTCACCCCCTTTATGGAAAAACCATAAAACGCTCAAAGAAGTACCATGCACATGATGCTGAAAATATTTGCAGTATCGGTGATATAGTTGAGATTGAAGAAAGCAAGCCTTACAGCAAAACGAAAAAATACGTTGTCACCAGAATCGTCAGGAAAAGCGAATTCGGTGAAGAAAAAACTAAGACTCCCGAGGTCGTTGAAAATAACCCCGGAGGTGACGCAGAATGATTCAGCTCGAATCTTATCTGAGAGTTGCCGATAATTCTGGCGCAAAGGTCATCAAAGTCATCCAGGTTTCCGGTGGGTTTAAGAGAAAAACCGGAAGCGTTGGAGATATAATTGTTGCCTCTGTTAGGGAAGCGGTGCCTAACACCGATGTAAAAAAAGGTGATATAGTGAGAGCTGTCGTCGTCAGAACTAAAAAGGAAATAAGAAGGCCAGACGGAACATATATCCGCTTCGACGACAATGCCGCTGTCATCATCGACAAGCAAAACCAACCAAAAGGGACTCGTGTTTTTGGTCCAGTTGCGCGAGAAATTAGGGACAGAGGCTTTTCGAAAATCGCTTCCTTAGCTCAAGAGGTCTGGTGAGGAGTGATGCACATGGCGATGAGAATAAAGAAGGAAGATAATGTAAAGGTTATCTCAGGAAAAGACAAAGGTAAGGTGGGTAAGGTTCTAAAGGTTATTCCCAGAGAAGGGAAAGTAATTGTTCAAGGTGTCAATTTCACTAAAAGACACCAAAGACCTACTAACCAGTACCGTGAAGGCGGAATTGTTGAAAGAGAATCACCTATCTACGCCAGCAAAGTTATGCTTGTTTGCCCTAATTGTGACAAACCTACCCGCGTGGAGCACCGCGTTCTTGAAAATGGTGAGAAAGTTCGCGTTTGCAAGAAATGCGGAGAAATCATTGACAAGGTATGACAGGGGAGGAATAGTGAATGATATACAACTATGTGCCATTAAAGGAAAAGTATGAAAAAGAAGTCGTTCCTTCCATGATGAAAACTTTTGACTATAAGAACATTCATCAGGTGCCAAAAATTGTTAAGATAGTCGTCAATATGGGTATCGGCGAAGGCTCAAAAAATGCTGACCTCATCGAAACACATGCGAAGGAACTCAACGAAATTGCTGGCCAGAAACCTGTTGTTACCAGAGCAAAGAGAAGCATTGCAAATTTCAAAATCAGAGAGGGCATGCCTTTAGGAGTCAAGGTAACGCTCAGAGGCGCAAGAATGTATAACTTCCTCTATAAACTGATCAACATCGTTCTCCCTAAGCTCAGAGACTTCAGAGGTGTTGATCCTGATAGTTTTGATGGACGTGGAAATTACGCTCTGGGGCTTCCCGAACAGTTGATTTTCCCTGAACTCAAACCTGACCAGGTCAGAAGAATCCAGGGAATGGATGTAATCATAGTCACAACTGCGAAAACGAACGAAGAAGGAAGAGAACTCCTGAAACTTCTTGGAATGCCCTTTAAAAGAATGGGTTAAGGAGGTAGAACATGGCGAAGAAATCAATGGTTGCCAAGTGGAAAAGAGAACCCAAATTCAAAGTCAGAAAGTACAATAGATGTAATCTTTGTGGTAGGCCGAGAGCCGTGTATAGGGAATTCGGGCTCTGCCGGGTTTGTTTCAGAAAGCTCGCCTCTGAGGGTAAACTCCCCGGTGTAAAAAAGGCAAGCTGGTGAGGAGGGACGTAAAATGTGGAGTGACCCCATAGCCGACATGCTCACAAGAATCAGGAATGCTAATGCAGCTATGAAGGAAAGCGTCGATCTACCCGCTTCAAACATGAAGCGTGCGGTACTCGATATTCTCAAGAAAGAAGGGTATATCGAAGACTACAAATACATTGAAGATGGAAAACAGGGAATTCTCAAAGTATTCCTAAAGTACAAAGGTGACAGAAGAAGCAAGCAGAGAGTCATTAGTGGTATAGTCAGGGTTTCTAAACCTGGAAGGCGTATATACGTGGGCAAAGACGAGCTGCCAAAGGTGAAATCTGGTATGGGAATTGCCATTGTAAGCACCTCTCATGGCATCATCACCGACAAAGATGCAAGAAAAGTCGGTGTCGGCGGCGAAGTCATTTGCTATGTATGGTAATAGGAGGGATTTGAATGTCAAGGTTGATAAAGAAGCCAATAGAAATCCCCAAGGGTGTTGAAATAAAAATCACAGAAGACACTGTTACAGTAAAGGGACCTAAGGGCGAACTCCAGGAGAGCTTTCTTCCATATGTGAAGTTTGAATTGCGTGAAGATGGCCTCTGGGTCTTGCCTAACACCGATATAGTCAGAAGGAAAAGCGATTACAGAAAAATAGCCATGTTTTGTGGAACATACTGGTCTTTGGTAAGGAATATGGTTGTCGGTGTTACAAAGGGCTATCAGAAGGAACTGGAAATAATTGGTGTTGGTTACAGAGCCCAACTTCAGGGTAAGAAACTGGTTATGAACCTGGGCTTTGCTCACCCCGTAGAGGTTGACCCCCCAGAGGGAATCACTTTTGAGGTTCCAGCGCCCAACGCAATTGTGGTTAAGGGTATAAGCAAATATCTGGTTGGGCAAGTAGCAGCCAATATACGCCGCTGGAGAGAGCCAATTGTTTACTCTGGAAAGGGTATTAGATACAAGGGTGAGTATGTAAGAACTAAGGTTGGTAAGAAAGTCTAATCCTGAAGGGAGGCAGATGCAGGTGATAAAACGCAGAGATAGAAAAGAACTGAGAAGAAAGCGCCATTTGCGTGTTAGGGCTAAAATCAGTGGAACCCCTGAAAAGCCCAGGCTCGCGGTTTATAGAAGCGAGAAACACATATATGCGCAGATCATTGATGATGTCGCCGGCAGAACCCTTGTTTCTGCTTCGACTATCGATAAAGAATTGAAAGAAAAACTTCAAAAAACCTGGAACAAAGAAGCCGCAGTAGAAGTAGGAAAGCTCATTGCCAAAAGAGCGCTCGATAAAGGCATCTCCAGCATCGTATTTGACAGAGGCGGTTTCAAATTTCATGGAAGAGTGAAAGCCCTGGCTGATGCAGCAAGAGAAGCCGGGTTGAAGTTCTGAGGAGGTGCAGTCGATGCCTGAGGTTAAGAACATCGAAAAGCAGATAGAAGAAAAGGAATTCGAAGAAAGAATAGTAGAAATAAAAAGAGTTACAAAAGTTGTGGCAGGCGGAAAAAACCTTTCTTTCAGGGTTACTGCCGTAGTGGGAAACAAGAACGGAAAAGTGGGGCTTGGTATTGGAAGCGCCAGAGAAGTACCCACAGCTATTAGAAAAGCTCTCATCAACGCAAAGAAGAACGTTGTTGAAGTACCTGTTATTAAGGATACGATCCCCCATGAGGTTGTCGGGCACCAGGATGCTTCTGAAGTCATGTTGAAACCCGCAGGTCCTGGAACTGGTATAATTGCAAGTGCTGGTGTTAGGGCTGTTGTTGAATTAGCAGGTGTTAAGAACATTCTTACAAAGGCTCTTGGTTCAACAAATATCGTCAACTTGGCCCGTGCCACACTCAATGGGCTTTTAGAGCTTAAATCACCTAAAGAATATGCAAAGCTCAGAGATATCTCTGTTAAAGAAGTCTTCAACGGAGTTTCCGAGGAGGGTTAATGATGGCGAAGAAGCTCAAAATCAGCTTGAAAAAAAGCGTTATCGGGTTCAGCTATCGACAACGCCGAACAGTAAAAGCCCTCGGACTGAACAAGGTAAACAGCGAGGTTGTGCATGAGGATAGCCCACAAATCAGGGGAATGATCAGAAGTATAGAACATCTCCTGAGTGTTGAAGAAATAGAAGGTTGAAGGGGGTAGATTGAATGGCGTTCATGTTGGGCGACAAAGAATTTGGACCTCTTCCCGGCGCAAAGAAAAAAAGCAAACGCGTTGGTCGTGGCGTGGGTTCTGGAAAAGGGAAAACCGCCACACGTGGCCACAAAGGTCAGGGAAGGGGAACTGGAAAAGTTAAGCCGTACTTTGAAGGCGGTCAGACACCTCTTTACAGAAGAATGCCTATCAAAGGGTTCAAGAATAGAAATGCAAAGGAATACGTTATTGTGAATCTCTCGCAGCTGGAAGAAAGGTTTGAAGCTGGTAGTGAGATCACACCAGAGGTACTCCTTCAAATGAAAGTGATAAAGAACCTTAAGGATGGTCTCAAAATTCTCGGCAGGGGCGAACTTACGAAGGCCTTGGTGGTAAAGGCTCATGCGTTCAGCACCTCAGCGAAGGAGAAGATAGAGGCTTCCGGTGGAAAAGCCGAGGTGATCTGAAGTGTGGAAGGCACTTCGAAACGCCTTTAAAATTCCTGAACTCAGAGAGAGAATACTTTTCACTTTCTTTGCCCTGGCCATTTTCAGGCTGGGGATTTACGTTCCCATTCCCGGCATCAATATTCAGGCCTGGGCAAGTTACTTTTCGGGTATATCAGCCGGAGCAGCTGGTGGATTCATAGGATTTTTCGACGTTTTTACTGGTGGTGCGCTCAAGAACTTTTCATTATTCGCTTTGAGCGTTACGCCTTACATTAACGCTTCCATCATGTTGCAGTTGCTCACCTCTGTTGTGCCAAGCCTGAAGGAAATGCTTAGGGAAGGCGAAGAGGGCAGAAAGAAATACGCAAAATACACAAGGTATTTGACGATTTTTCTTGCAACGTTGCAGGCATTTTTGCTTTCACTTGCCTTGTCAAATCAGGGAATCATCGCGGTACCGAGCAGGTTCCTTTTTGTTTTGCTCGCCACTGTATCTCTGATGGCAGGTACGATGTTTCTGCTTTGGCTGGGTGAGAGGATCACGGAAAAGGGTATCGGCAACGGTATCTCAGTTTTGATTTTCGCCGGTATTGTTTCCAGGTATCCGACTTACATTGCAGAAGCCGCTGTTGCACTGACGCCGATTCAATGGCTTATATTAATAGGTATTTCCGTTTTGACAATCGTTGGCGTTATTTACATTCAACTGGGTGAGAGAAAGATCGACGTGCAGTACGCAAGGAGAGTCTCTGGTCGAAGGGTTTATGGAGGCGTTTCCACGAACATTCCCATTAAAGTCAATCAGGGCGGTGTTATCCCTATAATCTTTGCCGCGGCTATCATGACATTACCCCAGATGATCGGCAGTATGTTGCCCGAAGGCAATATTATGTCAAGGCTTTTTGGATATTCATCACCCTTATATCTCATTCTTTACGGTTCAATGGTCTTTTTCTTCACATACTTTTACAGCACGCTTGTCTTTGATGTGAAAGAAGTTTCCAACAACATAAAGAATTATGGCGGATTTATCCCGGGTATCAGACCGGGTTATCCAACCGAGCAATACATAACCAGGGTACTCACAAGAGTAACTTTTATGGGCGCAGTTTTCCTTGTCATTATTGCTCTTTTACCTTCTATAGTTCAGAGCTTTATTGGAATTCAAATTGTTATTGGTGGTACATCCACACTGATCGCAGTGGGTGTGGCTCTTGACATCCTTCAGCAAATTGAATCACATCTCATAGTAAGGCACTACGAAGGATTCATTAAAAAAGGAAGACTACGTGGAAGGAGATGACAGGATGAACCTGGTGTTAATGGGACCTCCTGGAGCTGGTAAAGGAACGCAGGCAAAAGTTATTTCGAAGAAGTTCAACATTCCTCACATATCCACTGGTGATATGTTGAGAGAAGCCGTGGCTGCTGGCACCGACCTTGGAAAAAGGGTTGCTCATATTCTTGAGGAAGGTCTGCTTGTTCCTGATGAGCTCATGTTTGCGATCGTGAAAGAAAGGCTTCAAAGGGAGGATACCTCAAACGGGTTCATTCTCGATGGTTATCCAAGGACAGTTGCCCAGGCGCAAAAATTAAAGGAGATCTTGCAAGAGCTCGGCAAAAATCTGGATGCCGTCATATTGATAACTTCCACAGAGGAAGAGGTTGTCAAGAGGATATCAAGCAGAAGAGTTTGTCCATCCTGTGGAAGGGTGTATAAT
This sequence comes from Thermotogae bacterium, assembly GCA_003643975.1. GTDB lineage: Bacteria > Thermotogota > Thermotogae > Petrotogales > Kosmotogaceae > Kosmotoga_B. Next base: position 6,532 of record QNAR01000005.1, read on the forward strand.
TTGCTCACGCTTAAGCCCAGGCAGGATAACCTTTGCGATGATTGTGGAACTGAATTGATCCAGAGAAAAGACGATTTGCCTCACACCGTAAGGGAAAGATATCGAATATATGTTGAAAAAACAGCCCCGGTTTTGGAATTTTATCGCAAATCCGGGGTTCTCAAAACCGTAGATGGATCCAGACCTCTTGAAGAGGTTTCAAAGGATCTCTTTGAATCATTGGAGAATATGTGATATGATCAGACTGAAATCTAAAGAAGAAATTTCCAAAATTGAGTTTTCTGCTAAAATCGTAGCTGAAGTGCTGGAGATAGTTGGTCAGCACGTAGCTGACGGAGTTTCTGCATATGATCTTGAAAAAGTTGCCACAGAGCATATACTCAAAAGAAATGCAATACCCGCATTCAAGGGATACAATGGTTATCCCTATACTCTTTGTGTGTCGGTAAACAATGAAATTATCCACGGATTCCCTCTGGTTGAAAAGATTTTGAAGAGGGGAGATCTGGTGTCGGTTGATTGTGGTGTTTTGAAAGATGGCTACTTTGGCGATGCTGCCAGGACTTTCGTTGTTGATGACTTTGAAAATGAAGAGGATAAAAGGCTTCTGGAGGTGACACAAAAATCTCTGGAGCTCGGTATTGAAGTGGCTAAACCGGGAAACCGTATTGGCGATATTGGTCATGCAATACAAACTTTCGTTGAGAAAGCTGGGTTCTCTGTAATCAGGGATTATGTTGGACATGGTGTTGGGAAAAATCTTCATGAAGACCCACAGATCCCGAATTATGGAGTGAAGGGAACCGGTCTCATTATTCGTAGCGGTATGACCATGGCAATTGAACCTATGATTTCCCAGGGTCACTATGAAACCAGGGTTCTCCCGGACGGTTGGACGGTGGTCACAAAGGATGGAACCAAAGCGGCTCATTTTGAGCATACAATTGTCGTCGAAGCGGAAGGATCAAGGATTCTTTCCAGGCTGTGAGGTGTCTTTATGGCTGATAAGAATGATGTCATAAAAATGGAAGGCGTAGTACTCGAATCGATGCCTAACGCTACTTTTAAAGTGGAACTTGAAAATGGGCATGTGATACTGGCTCATATTTCCGGGAGAATGAGAAAGAACTTCATAAGGCTAATTCCCGGGGATCGCGTTGTCATTGAAGTGTCAATCTATGATTTGAGTAAAGGCAGAATCGTATACAGAAAGAAGATAAACAAGGGAGGAGAACAAAAATGAAAGTCAGGGCATCAGTCAAAAAAAGGTGTGAACATTGTAAAGTTATCAAGCGAAAAGGTCGAGTATGGGTAGTCTGTGAGAAGAACCCTAAACATAACCAGAGACAGGGTTAAGGAGGGAGCGCTGAATGGCACGTATTGTTGGTGTTGAATTGCCTAACAGCAAGAAAGTACACGTCGCATTGACCTATATATATGGAATTGGTCCAAACAGGGCAAAGGAAATACTTCAGGGTACAGAAATTAACGGCGAGAAGAGAATTAAAGAACTCACCGATGAGGAGATAAGCAAAATTTCCAAGTATATCACCGACCACTACAAGGTAGAAGGTGAACTCAGGCAGGAGCTTGACAGAAACATCAAAAGACTTATTGAGATCAATTGTTACAGAGGTATAAGACATAGAGCTGGGCTCCCCGTTAGAGGGCAGAAAACGCATTCAAACGCGCGTACGAGAAAAGGCCCCAGGGCTAGTAGAATCAAAAAGAAGTAATAAGGAGGTTCACAGATGGCCAAAAGAAAAAGAACAACAAGCAAAAAAAGAAAAAAGATAAGTATCGATCGTGCCGTGATGCACATAAAATCGACTTTTAACAATACCATAATTACGTTATCTGACCCCAATGGGAACACCATTCTCTGGGGTTCAGGAGGCACTGTCGGATACTCCGGCTCAAAAAAGTCCACGCCTTATGCTGCTCAGCTCGCGGCTGACCAGATTGCTAAAGAAGCTTTAAAGATGGGTATCACGAAAGTCTCCGTTGAAGTAAAAGGGCCCGGATCGGGAAGGGAAGCGGCTATTCGAACTGTTCAAGCTGCCGGACTCACCATCGATTCAATAAAAGATATCACCCCTATCCCCCACAATGGGTGCAGGCCCAGAAGAAGACGCAGAGTATAAGTTGAGGAGGGAAATGGATGGCCAGATATACCGGATCGGTATGTAAGATTTGTAGACGTGAAGGTTTTAAGCTTTACCTTAAAGGCGAACGTTGTTTTAGCCCTAAATGTGCGCAGGTGAAGAGACCCTTTGCACCCGGACAGCATGGGGCAGCCACAAGAAAATTAACGCAGTATGGTATGCAGTTGAGGTCAAAACAAGCGCTTAAAAGAATGTATGGACTACTGGAAAAACAATTCAGAAGTTATTTTGACATTGCTTCAAGAAAAACGGAAGAAACAGGGTCAGCTCTTGTGAAACTGCTCGAATCCCGATTGGACAACACCGTGTTCAGAATGGGATTTGCCTCAAGCCGAAGGCAGGCAAGGCAACTTGTCAACCATGGTCACGTGCTTGTTAACGGCAGAAAAGTCAACAAAGCTTCTTATCTCCTAAGACCGGGCGACATCGTTGAATTCAAGGAAAAGAGCAAAGGCATTGTCCCTGTAAAGGAAGCTATGGAAGCCGCGCAGGATAGAACCACACCTCCATGGCTGGAAATCGACTTTGAAGCAGTAAGAGGAACATTTGTCAGATTCCCGAACAGAGAAGAAGTTGAAATTCCTGTCGATCTGCAGTCCATTATTGAGCTTTATTCGAAGTAATGTGAGTAATGGAGGTATGTGTTACCTTCTTGAAAGGAGGTGTGTGCCCTATACTGGGCCTTTAAATGATTGGATTCGTAATGCCTAAAACACTGAAGGTTGAAGAGAGTAAAGAAGATGCTAACAGTTTCTACGAAAAATTCATCCTTTCTCCTATGGAGAGGGGTTACGCCGTAACCATAGGGAACGCTCTCAGGAGGGTACTGCTCTCTTCGATACCTAGTATGGCAATAACAAGGCTGAAGATACCTAATAAGTATCATGAGTACGATGTTATCGAGGGTGTAAAGGAAGATATACTTGAAATAATCCTCAATTTAAAGAAAGTCCAACTAAAACCGGCACTCGAATTTTCAGATCCAGTAAAACTCACGATTGATAAAAAGGGACCCGGGGTTCTTACTGCGGCAGATATTAGAACACCAACCGGTGTAGAGGTAGTAAACCCGACCCAATACATTGCCACACTGAATGAAGAAGCAGAAGTTTACATGGAACTCTTCGCGGAAATTGGCAAGGGTTTTGTTCCTGTATCTGAAATGGAAGTAGAACAGGATGTTGAGATGATCTACATAGATGGAATCTTCAGTCCTGTCTTGAAAGTGAATTTCATTTCTGAAAATGTTCGCGTTGGAAAGAGAACAGATTATGACAAATTAATACTGGAAGTATGGACTAAGAAATCGATAAAGCCCTCAGAAGCCCTTTTGAAAGCCACTGATATTCTCACAAAGCATTTTGAAGTGGTTACAAATAGCCTCAGCCAGGAACCACAGAGCATAGAATCCTTTTTGGGAGATACCGAGTTGCTTGTCCCTGAAGAAACGAAACCCCAGGAAGCAATAGAGGAACCAGAAACAGACTCTGTTCTTTCCAGAAAAATAGAAGAACTTGAGCTGTCTGTCAGATCACTAAATTGCCTTAAAAGAGATAAGATCAATACTATCGGGGATCTCGCCAATCGTTCAGAAGCTGATTTGCTGAAGATCAGGAACTTTGGTGAGAAATCTATGGAAGAAGTGAAAAAGCAGCTCAAAGAGAAATTCAATCTCACGTTAAAGAAAGAATGATCGAGGAGGTCTAAGCATGCGGCATAGGATTAATAAGAAAAAATTAAACAGGCCTCACAGCCAGCGCGTAGCTTTAATGAGAAATCTAGCCAGAGAGGTCTTTGAACATGGTACGGTCATGACAACAACCACAAAAGCCAAGTTTGTGAAACCCTTTGTTGAATCGATCATCACAAAAGCCAAAGAAGCGGCTCTCTGTGCCAAGCAGATTGCAGAGAAAACTGATACAGATCCTGAACTTCTTACTCTTAAGTCAAGAAATGTTGCTCTGCGAAGAGAGATCAACAGGCACTTTGGTGATAGAAAGCTCGTTAAGAAGATCTGTGATGAAATAGCTGTAGACTACTTGGATAGAAATGGCGGTTACACCAGGATAGTAAAAGTGGGGCACCGAAGAGGCGATGCCGCAGAAGTATCCATTCTTCAGCTTGTAAAGCCTGAAAAAACGGTGAGTACCAAAGGAAACTAATGGCTACCCCCGGGTAGCCATTTTTTCCTCTTCAATTGCTTTTGGTTTTAACATTCAAAAGTGATATATTATACTTGAATTGCTACGATGAAATTCTTTCCAATATGCTCTTACCCCAATTTATTTCACGGAAGGAGGGATGGCGCAGGATCGTGCGCCAACTAAATTGAGTCCCAGAAGAAAAAAAGTACCAGAACCGGCTGAAAACGAACCAACACCAGCCTCTGAACAGGAAAAACAAGAAGAAAAGGCCATCAGCAAGAAGAAAAATGCTAAAAAAGAGGAAACTTCCCCCAGCACCAATCAACTAAATACACCTTCTAACACTCCTCAAGAAACACAGACTGAAGTAACGGAAAACAACAAGGTGAAAGATACTATTCGCGAAGTGGAAATCGATATCTCTCAACTTCAGAAGATGCCCATAAGAGAAATTTACAAACTCGCGCGTAAATACGAAATAGCGGGTTACACTCAAATGGCAAAGAAGGAACTCATTTTTGCTATTCTTAAGGCTCAAACGGAATCTTATGGCTACTTTTTTGACCATGGTATATTGGAGGTTACTGAAAATGGCTATGGATTCCTCAGAACACTTGATAACAACCTTTTGCCTAGCCCTAATGACATTTATGTCAGCCAGTCCCAGATACGGAGATTCAACCTAACCACAGGAGATTGGGTTGCCGGTCAGATCAGAAAGCCAAAAGAGGGTGAAAAGTATTTTGCTTTGCTCAGAATCGAAGCGATAAATCAAAAACCCGTCAGCATGGCCGCTGAACGAATAAGCTTCCAGAATCTAACTCCCATATACCCAAATGAAAGATTTATCCTTGAAACCGAAAAAGAGACCATGAGCACAAGAATTATAGACCTCTTTTCTCCCATTGGCAAAGGGCAGAGAGGTTTAATAGTCGCTCCGCCAAAAGCGGGGAAAACAACTCTTCTCAAAGAGATAGCCAACGGTATTGCCAAAAATCACCCGGAAACGGTGAGGATTATTCTCCTTATTGACGAAAGGCCTGAAGAAGTAACGGATTTAAGGAGAACAACAGATGCCTACGTAATCGCTGCCCCCTTTGATATGCATCCAGAAAAACAGATAAGAGTAGCCGAGATGACTATTGAAATGACCAAGAGAATGGTCGAATTTGGCTATGATGTGGTAGTTCTTCTGGACAGCATAACAAGGTTGGCAAGAGCCTACAATTTGTACGTTCCCCCAAGTGGAAAACTTCTCAGTGGTGGTGTAGATCCTTCGGCACTTTACAAACCAAAATATTTCTTTGGAGCGGCACGCAACATAGAAGAGGGTGGAAGTCTCACAATTATCTCGACAGCCCTTATCGAGACCGGCAGCAAGATGGACGAAGTCATATTCGAGGAGTTCAAGGGAACCGGCAATATGGAACTGGTGTTGTCGAGACAGTTAGCTAACAAAAGAATCTTCCCTGCGATAAACCTGAACCTCTCTGGAACGAGAAAGGAAGAGCTTTTGCTGTCTCCAGAAATTCTCAGAAAGATATGGATATTGCGTCGCATGGTCTCCTCTCTGGGCGAAGAAGAGGGGTTAAATACCATCATGGAGAAGCTGCGTACAACTTCCGATAACGAAGAATTTCTAGACCTAATCGACATGCACAAGAACAGATACTGAAAGGGGCATGAAATGAGCAGTTACGTGATAGGAATTGATCTCGGTGGAACAGAAACCAAAATCGGGATCGTTAATCATGATGGTCACATTATAGAAAAAAGAATTATTCCAACGTTGGTCTCAAAAGGTAGCAACGATGTAATCACCAGAATTGCCAAAACTGTCAATGAGTTGATTTCGGAAAAAGGTATAGAGAAGAATATTATTGGGATTGGTGTTGGCTCTCCGGGTTCTATAAACCGCGAGAAGGGAATTGTTATTTTTTCGCCCAACTTTCCTGGCTGGAAAAATGTTCCCCTTGCAAGAAAACTCGAAGATTTGACCGGCTTCAAAGCTTACGTTGAAAACGATGCCAATGCTTTTGCCCTTGGAGAATGGGCCTTTGGAAGGTTCAAGGGGGCTCCAAATATCATCGCATTAACTCTGGGCACAGGTGTTGGCGGTGGCGTGATCTCACGTGGTGAACTTATAACTGGTAGTAAAGGCTTTGGTGGGGAACTGGGGCATGTGATAATCGAACCTGATGGACCTTTGTGTGGTTGTGGCTCGCATGGCTGCCTCGAGGCCCTTGCCTCTGCAACCTCAATTGTAAGAATGGCCCTGGAATACAAAAAAAGGTATCCACAATCCAGCGTTTTTGCCCATGAAAATATTACCGCTAAAGACGTTTTCGATTCAGCAAAATCCGGTGACGAAATGGCAGAATTGGTTGTAGAAAGAGCAACCAGAGCCCTTGCAATTGGTATAGCAGGGTTTGTTCATATCTTTAATCCCAATGTCGTGATTCTCGGTGGAGGCGTAAGCAGGGCAGGAAAATACCTTCTTGAAAAGGTTGAAAAAAAGGTTCGAAGCTATGTGATGGAATCTTTCTGGAATACATTCGAAATCGCTCTTAGTGAACTCGTGGAAGATGCGGGTATCAAAGGGGCTGCTTCCATAGTGTATTTCAGGTTGAGATAGTTCTTTTCAATTTTTGCGTCCAGATATGTGCAAGTCGAGTTGGCTCGGGGATTCGGTACTTGATAGCATACTTCAGCGTTAGTTCGAGAGAGTGCTTTACGTCTATTAAATGCCCGGGTGAAATAAAAACAGGTTTTTTGTTCGTCCGCGTTCTCAATACGGCTCCTATTGTATTATCGTTGTAATCCTTCAATGGAGACCATTGCCCTTTGACGGGCCCTGGAGGCTCATAACTTCCATAGAGATGGGATTTTGCGACACCAATACTCGGTTTATTCAACAGCAAACCCATGTGCGATGCCAACCCCAACCCTCTTGGATGGGCAATGCCCTGTCCATCGAAGAAGTATAGGTCCGGTTTGCTTTTTAATTTAGCGTGAGTTTTCATGAATATGGGACCTTCTCTAAAAGAAAGCAGCCCGGAAATATATGGGAAATCGATTTTCATAAAATGGTGAACCAGTTCAAAAACTTCAAGCGTGGCTGCAGAGAGAACAACTATAACACAAAGCCCTGTTTTTGGTTCCGGGAAAGATACATCTACACCCGCAATTGTTTTCAGCTCAAAGTCTTCTGGAAGTTCGAGTATCAGGTGGGAACAGAGCCGCTTTTGAAGTGCTATGGCTGTGCTAGCGTCCAATTCCCAATCGAATTTTACATTATTCATAATCATCACCATTTCATATTATATGGTAAATGCGGTAAAATATAAAGAAAGACAAATGCAGGAGGTGGCTTGATGAGATTTTCCATTGAAAGAGGAGAAATACTCAGCCGGCTTGAATCAGTCGCCAGTGCTGTCGCACAAAAAACCGTGAAACCGGTGCTTTCCGGTGTCCTTTTTAAGGCAACTACCGAAGGAAAAATTGAACTACTTGCTACAGATCTTGAAACCGCCATAAAAGCTGTTACTACACCTGTGCATATAGATGGCGAAGGCGCTTTTGTAGTTGAAGCAAAGGTCATCCTTGAGGTTATCAGAAATTTACCCTCTGGTGAAATAATCTTTGAACTCCAGGACAACAACCTAATCGTGAGAGTGGAAAAGAGCAAATTTGTTCTTCCAACGATTTCACCAGACCAGTTTCCGGAGATAGAACCTACGCATGGTGGAATAGAAATAGAAACATCTGTAACTGTGCTGGAATTGATGATAGACAGGGTTATCTTTTGTGCAGCGAAGGACGAGTTTATGAGAAATCTCAATGGGATTTATTGGGAGCTCCAGGGAGGATACCTTAGATTGGTTGCGGCTGATGGGTTCAGACTTGCCCTGGCGGAGGAAAAAATCGAATCAGATGTAGAAGATCGCTTTCTTCTGACTCTTAAAAGCATGAAGGACTTACAGTCAAGTATCAAAACAGCTCTATCCGATGATCTCAGGATAATTTACGATGGTGCAAAAGTGGGATTTTACTTTGATGGTATAGAAATGATCGCGAGAGTTGTAGATGCGGAATTCCCGGACTATCGCAAGGTTCTACCAAAGGCTTTCAAAACAAGGGTAGTGGCGAATACCACAGTGCTTAGTGATGCCATAAGGAGAGCCTCTATCGCTGCGAGGTTGGGCAGCGAATCTGTCAAGATAGAGCTAAAGGGCGAAAGCATCAAGCTGATAGCCAAAAGCCCTGAGCATGGCGAATCTACTGAAGAACTCGATGTTAAAAAAGAGGGTGACGATATCCTCATCGCTTTCAATCCCAGATTTTTAGCCGATTCCATTAAAAAGATAGACACTGAAGAAGTAGAATTGAATTTCGTGGATTCGAACAGCCCTCTTCAAATGAATCCCGTCGATGTGGAAGGATATTTGTACATCATCATGCCGATCAGGTTGATTTAAGATGTATCGAACAGGTATTGGGTACGATATACACCCATTGAAACGCGGTGATAAGGGACTGTATATTGGCGGCGTTAAAGTTTCGGATATTTATTATGCCAAAGCCCATTCAGATGGGGATGTTCTGGTTCACGCTATTTTAGATGCCGTACTTGGGGCGTCATGCAAAGGAAATATAGGGGCGTTATTTCCGGAAACTGCAGAAAATTTAAACAGACGGAGCCTTGAATTTTTAGATTATCTGCGTTCAAAAATAATCGGGCATGGATTTAGGATTGTGAATATTGATAGTGTTGTAATAGTGGAAAACGTTAGGCTTACACCCTATCTCGAAGAAATAACCAAGAGCATAACTGAAGCACTGGGCATAGAGAAGTCCAGGTTTAGCTTGAAGCCAAAATCTGGTAATGGTATGTTTGCAGATTCCATTCAAGCTTATGTTACTTGCCTTTTATCTACCGAAGGTGTAAGGGGTGATAACGATGCCTGAATTCAGGTATGAAGTGATCAGCTCTTCTGGAAAAAGCGAACGCGGAAAAATTTCAGCCAGTTCAAAGCTTGAAGCTCTTGAACTTCTTAACAGGCAGGGATTTATTGTAACCTCGATCAAACCCCTTTCAAAAATGAGTACGAGTGGCGGGAAAACTCTTTTCCCCATTTCAACTAAGGAAATCAGCCTTTTTGCCAGGCAACTTTCCACTATGATAGCATCTGGTGTCCGTATAAGAGACGCATTACAGGTGCTTTCAGTTCAGACAGTTTTTAGCAATCGCTTCAGAAAGAGGATCATAGAAATTGTTCTTGCTATTGAGGGCGGAATGACTCTCAGTGAAGCCCTGGAAAGGTCGGGGGTTTTCGACTCGCTTTTCATAAATCTCGTCAAGGCTGGCGAAGCAGGTGGAGTACTGGATGAAACTCTTCAGCGAATTTCGGATTTTTACGAAAGCATGGTAGATTTGGAAAACCAGGTAAAATCTGCCATGTCTTATCCGCTGTTCATGATGGCTTTTGCCGTTGGCATTGTTAGTGTTATAGTGCTTTTTATTCTTCCCAATTTAATAAGCGCTTTTGGAGGAAATTTTACCCCTACCGGGGTGATGGGGCTTTTGGTATCAGCTAACAAACTGCTAACAAATCACTGGCTGGCTGTTATTTTGGTGTTGGTTGGAGCCTTTGCAGGTCTGAGAATTTTCATGAAGACAAAATATGGGAGAATTGTCAAAGATCTCTTTGGCTCGCTGCTCCCACCTGTAAGAAAGCTGAGAGAGATGTCGGCACTTGAACGTTTTAGCAGGACACTTGCGGTCCTTGTTGCAAGCGGAGTCGATCTTCCAACAGCATTACAGCTTTCGGCAGAAGTTTCTGGAAGCACAAAGATAATCCACGGTATGGTTTCTGCCATTGACGATATTAAAGCCGGAGAGACGATAAAGAACGCTATTGAAAAGCAAAAGATATTTCCTTCGATTGTTGTTAGCATGATCAACACCGGTGAAGAAACTGGTAAACTCGATGAAGTGATGTTCAAAGTCTCTGAATTCTACCATGCACAGGTCTCCACCGCGCTGAAAAAGCTGGTTTCTCTTGTTGAACCGCTGATGATTATATTTATCGGGGGATTCATTGGATTCCTCGCATATACTATGTACAACACGATTTTTACTCTGGAGCAAAGCGTCGGGGGTTAGTATAAATGTCGATCGCTGAGTTGCTTGTATATCTCTTGATTCTTTCCTTAAGCTTAGGAATATTTTCGATAACCGCCGCTTCATTTGCGGAAGGTTTTAAGATAAGGATAGCGAAATTTAAGATAGACACTTTTTTAGAGAAAATGCGGCAATTGGCAATTGCGAAATCACGTAGAATCAAGTTGTACTATCGTAATGATGGAAGAATCATTGCATCAACTGGTGATTTCATCGATAAATTACCGCTAAAGAGTAATGGATCCTTTACTATCGGTTTTAGTGAGAGAGGAAGTTTTTTTGTAGAAAAAGGTTCAACGGTTCTCGTTTTTTCCGATGATTCAACCATGTCAATTAGACCTGTTACCGGAAATCTGAGTTATTAAGCGGGGGGATGATTTTGTTTGACAATTTCATAACAGTGCTGAATTACGATCCTTTGTATATTGAAATTGCAAGGGCAGCCGTTTCAAGGCGAAGCATCATCCCGGTATTCAGCACGTTACGCTTTGGTGATAACGCTTTGGAAGAAGCCTCTCGAGAATTTTTTAAACACAACACTCTACCAGTTGATGAAGTGTTTGTGGTTGGAATTTCGCCTGAAAATGTGGTTTTTCAACATATTGATGTGCCCAAAGTTAAAAACCTTAAAAACCTGCTGAGGGTTGCAAACTTCAAAACTGCTACACAATTTTCCCTTTCGCCTGATGAGGTTGTGGTCAAACCTTTGAACAACTTAAAAGCCATAAACGAAGGTATTACACCAAGCTTTGCAATTACACGGCAAAAATATCTCGGCGAATTTCTGGATAAACTGTTGAAGAGGGGTTTCCCCGAGCCAGATATTTTCACTGTAAAACCGTTCCCGGTATTCAACCTGGTAAATCGAAAGATCTTTGAAGGATTTTCTTTTCTCTTCTTTGTTGATTTGGATTACTCCGTGATCATAGCCATGAAATTCGGCGAGGTTGTCGCCATAAACCACATTACCGATGGGTTCAATATGTTGTTGCCATCTATTTCGGCTGAGGAAAAATACACAAAAGAGGAGTTGAAAAGAAAATTCCTCCAATTTGGTGACATGCTTGATCAAACCTTTGTGGAGGAAAGCTCCAACACATTGAAGAACATGATCAGCTATCAGCTGAGGATATATATTACAAACACACTTTCCAATTCACCAAATACGGTTGCAGCAGATGAACTATCTTTCAAAAAGTTTTTCGTAGTTGGTCAATCTACGCTGTCAACGGCGATTTATAGAAAAACCTTTGAGAGCCTATTGGAAGAGACCGTGGTTCATGAACTGCCTTTTGAACGGCGTGATTTGCCAATTTCCTTTAGTAGCCTGGGAATGTTGAAGATGGGTGGTGAATTCCTTGGCAATGGTAAATTTACATTCAAAAAAGCGGAAAGTTAGACTGTTATACCTTCTGTTTTTTTTGATATTTGTGCTGGCAATAGCTATGTTGGGAAATGTACTGGTCATGAAGGCTTTTCACAGCAGGATGAAGCAATTGGAAATTGTTAAGGGTCCTTTGTTTGAGCAGTTAAATATTTCACTTCGTGGAATACCGGGGATCGATGCTGAAACCATATCAGAAAAGAAAAATGTTCTGATAATACAGGAAGCAAAACTCGCAAGACAGCTGAAAGAGCTGGATAAATATCTGGCGGAAAAGCGCAAGGAAATCAAATTTTTCAACGATTTGCAGGAAACCTTAGAAACTTCAACCGCTGAAAAGAAACTCATTACGAAGATAGAATACAATGCAGAGAAGAGCAGTGTACTTTATTATCTTATATACGATAACGAAAAGGCTACTCCACCTTCGGTAAAGGTTCCAGAGGGTTATCTTTTGTCTATAATAGGAAAAATGAATTTCTCAAACCTTTACAAGCTCAGTCTGATGAAATTGGAATCAGGTGAATAACATGGATGAAGAAAACAAAACGGGAATGGAAGACTTTTTCGAAAGATTAGAATCAGAATCACTGCGAAAAGGAGAAGCGAGTAACGAAAAAGGCTCAGCTGCCTACATCGCCCATGGTTATGAGAAGAAGCTGGCGCGAAAGCAAAGCTTTTTAACGAAAAAGGGTGTTCCCAGAAACCTTTTCTGGGGAATTGTCATCGGGACATTTATTATCAGCTTTCTTCTTCTTGTGGGATGGCCTTTGTATAAGAACTTCAGTGATCTATCGTATCTGTTGAAAGAGTTAGAAGACCTTGAGAAAACATATTACAGCGTAAATGTCATGGCAAGATCAAAAGATGCGGTAATCGGAACATTAAAGGAAAAAGCAACAGATATGGATTTTCTCGTGAAAACCCTGGGAATAGAAGACAAACCGGGTTCATACGATGAGATTAAATTGAAAGGATCACCGGAGGAAACAAGAGAGATTCTTGAGGGGCTATTGAACAATCCCAAAATTCTTATCAAGGATTTACAGCTCCGTTCAAATCTTGGATTCCCGGTGGTTCCGAAAACCGATTTGCCTGCAAACATTGTGTTAGAATTAAGCTTGGATATAGAATTAACGAACTTATTTTAGTAGGGGGGCAATATGGCAAGGCTTTTTTTGCTACTCGTAGTCAGTTCGATTGTAATATTGGCAGCCGTTGTTTTCTTTTATATATTTCTTCAACCTGTAGAAGTCGGTGTTCTCGCTACAGGAAGAGTTTCAATGCCTAAAATCGACCTCAGCGATTTCGAAAAGCCAGTTGAGCTAAAGGATTATTTTCAACCTTTAATGGCTGACTCTTCACTGGTCATAAAGTCGATGATGGAAGCCGGTGTGGAAGCCACTTCGGTGACATATAAGGGGTACTTCAAAATAAATAACATAGAATACGCCGTTCTTAAAACAGGTGAAAACGAAAAATTAGTTCGTGTCGGTGATAGCATCTCAAAATACTTAGTTTACGGAATAACTGAATTCGCTGTGCTTCTAAACGATTTAGATACCAATGAATTTGCCATTGCAAGAAATTATGAAGAAAAAAAATAGAGATCGATCGGGGTGATTCCTGTGAGAAAAATTTTGGCTACCTTGTTGGTTTTAGCAGCTGTGGTGCTTTTGTTCCCAAATTCATTGAAGACGCTCGTCCCCTCTATGGATGAGCAATCGACGTCAATCACACTCACTTTCACAAGCACTGTGACAGAATTCGATTATGAATTTCAAGCTAACCCTTCTAAAACGATATATTCCTTGACCCTGTACAACGTGGAAGGGAAGAACATGGATTTACCCTTGAGAGCAGGCCCGGTTGAAGGGCTCTGGACACGCGATCTTGAAGGCAAATACACAATTAGCGTGGCATTGCTGATTCCAGCAAAAAGGGAACCGGAAATTTTTATAAAAGGAAATTCTATAATTCTCAAATTCTGGCGTTCCAACATTAAGGTTTCGATTGATAAATTCAGCACTTTTGGTATGAAACTTGACTCTGCCGTTGCATATCTCATGAGTGATGAAATCCTCGATCTTTCCTACGTTGTAACGCCCTCTGTTAAAAACTTTGAACTCAACATTGGCTTCACTTCAACCTATCCGGAAGATGTTCTTCGAAATATCTTCATATCCCTGGGAGACAAGATTTCATATGCCTATTTCACAGATGGAACTCTCTACATCGGGACTCCTGAGGAGGTTAAAAAAGTTGTTAACGCTTTCTGGAGGATATATACGGGAATAGATATCAATCAAGGAACCGATGGACAGAATCAACTTGAAGCATTAAGAGCAGCATTACCCATTGACGCTTTTCTTGAGTATATACCGAACGAATCTACACTGCTCGCCTTTGGCGATCTTGAAACCCACATGATGATTTCCGAACTGTTGACATCTGCTTACGTGAAGACCGAATATGTAGTCGAAGATGACTTAAAAGGGCTCTACAATAATTTTCTTGATGTTGCTCAAAAAGTCAACAACGCGCTTTTCGACAGCAAAATCTCCATTACTTCAGTTCCCGAATTGAGACGGTTGATATTAACCGGTGACAAAAGGAATGTGGAACGCCTCAAGGAATACCTTGATAACTTTGCTAAAATGCAAAGATCAGAAGCAGAAAAGTCCAGATTAAAAGAGTTAACTGTGAACCTGCCGGAAAACTTCCGGATTGTTGAAGATGTTTTGACAAACGACCATGGAAGCGTTGTAAGCATCGTAGATATGATGATTGAATTGTTAAAAGGCTACATACCCGAAGAAAAGATTCACGTGGATAGAACCTTTGAAGGCATCGGGAAGGTGACTTTCAGAATTCCAGAAGCCTATGTTGACATTTTGAAAGACATCGTTTCGGATATCAGTATAAAAGCCCAGAACATAGGTTACAAAATCATCCAAACTAAGTACATCGATCCCTTGATAGTCGAACACGTCCAAAATCTCGCTTCAGTGAAAATAGAACTTCTTGGAGAAAAAGGTGGCTATATTATAAAAGGGGTTAAAAGGAATATCGATGTGGCTGAATATCTCATATCCGAGTTCAGTGGGGGCTCATTACAAAACGTTGAGGGTAAGTTCATTCAGTTGAGATCCTCAGAGGATTTTGACGTTGTGCAGGGTTTTCTGCAAAAGGCTTTTCAGAAAAAAGGTCTGAGTTCTGAGGATTATGCTGTTGAATCCATAGCCGGCAGATTGGTTTATATCGAAGCGCCTTCTGATATTCTAAAAAGCGTTCTCGAAGAATTGGGCCATTATGAGAAAGAGCTCTTCAGCGAGGCATTGGAAGAGTTTATTGAACTCCCGGTTTCGGTTTATGAAGGTGGCGTAGGGCAGCTGCTCGATGCTATGTTCAAGGAACAGGTGAGCTACACTTACATCACTTCGGCTGAGTTATTGATCATTAGAGGAAATAGAGAAGACATCGAACGTGTAAAGAGTTTCATTGCAAAAGTACGTCCCGGGATTGAAGGGAGACTAAAAGCATCTGGATCAACGGGAGAACGAATATCGGTGTTTATTTCCTCGATTCCCGGCTGGGATGTAGAGAAATTTGAAACGTATTTCCAGCAATTTCTAGGTGAAGAGGTTTTTGCAGCGGTGAAAGTAATTGCTGCTGATGCTGGCTACTATGTGATAGCAGAAAAAAATGTCACCGAGAGCATCAGAAACGAAGTGGAACGCCTTAGAGAAATAGAGAGCCCATATTACTCAACGGTGGAGAATATTCCACCTGTTCAAGAGCTCATGGGGCTTTTTGACAACCTTGGCATAAGTGTTAACATCATGCCTGTTGATAGCAAGTATATAATCGTTGGCAGCAGGGATAACGTGCTAAAAGCCCAAAACCTGCTGGAGCAAATACAATCAGGATATGCAAAAACCAGTTCTGCTACTCAGACAGTGCAGCAAAACATGCTTTATGAATTCGTTGATATTCCGGAAGACTCCATCAGCGATTTTCAAGGCATTTTGAACAAATTGGGCATCAACGTTGAGCTGGTTAAATCACCAACTGGCATTCTAGCCATAGGGTTTCCAGATGCACTTGACAGGGCCGAAAGCACCATAAACGATATTCTGCAAAGGCGTGTTGAGGAGAAAGATAAAGTCTCAGAAAAATACGCCGTCCTGCACAAAATTCCAGGAGTTGATCTTGAAGCCCTTAAAAGCCTGGTATCGAGTTTTTCATATAACATAAGCATGGTTCCCGTCGCTGATAGCATTGTGGCAGTAGGAGCAGAAGAAGACATAAAGGCATTCTTGAATTTATATCAGGAATTGTCATCAACAGACAAGAGTTTTGCTTTTATTGAGAAAAAGCTGAGCCTGCAGGAAATTCAAAATATAATCAATACTTTTGAACTTCAGCTCAAGCTGCTGGAAGTGCCCGGAAATTTCGTGGTCTACGGTGACCCTGCAGCGATAAATACACTTATGAGGCTGGTCGAGAAAGTGGTTTCAGAAAGCACCCCAATAGAAACAACCACAACAGCCACAGTAGAAAGTACCCCCGCAACTTCTGAACTCAAAGAAGCTCGTGTTGTATTATCACCGGTTTCTGGTTCTACATTATCTGAAATAATTGGCGAATTAGGCCTGGACATATCATTGCATGAAACAGATAGTGGACTCGTTGCCACGGGAACACCTTCACAACTTGGAGAGCTGGAAAGCTTGCTCGATAGTTTAAAAGGTCTACCAGAAATGCCAGAAAGCAAATACGCACTGGTAGCACCCTTGACCCAATATACTGCAAAGCAAATTGAAGAGCAATTCAAATCACTGCAATTAAATGTAACAGTCTTTGATAGTTATCCCTTTGGCCTTATCCTGATAGGAACGGCTTCCGATGTTGAGAGAGCAGTTCAATTTGTGGATTATTTGAGAAAATACGAAAAAACCAGAACGGAGATATATGAACTCCCGCCATCAGTAACTTACGAAAATGTTGAAAGCCTTTTGAAAACCCTGGGATTTAACCTATCCCTTTCAACCATTGGAAATACTGTTGTGATCACAGGAAAAGAAGAAGATGTGGCTGTTGCTCTCTCCCTGCTTTCAAATCTCGCTGAAAAAGTCGAAAAAACGGGGTTCGCCTACAAACTGGTTTCAAGACCTCTGGGTACTTCTGTAGAAGAGCTTGAGAGTACCCTTAATAAATTGGGTTATAACGTTAGCCTTATGGATTTTGCCGGTTCAATAGTTATCTTAGGTACGCCAGAAGCTGTAAAAGGAGCTGAAAAGTTCATCGAATATATAAACCCCCAAACAGGTGAAACCGCGACGGCAACGGAAGAGCCGAGGGGGCACAGCTTTGTGGAGCTACCGGCAGGATACAGTGCCGAAGACCTGCAAACGATACTGAGGAAGATAGGGATAAACGTAGACGTGGTAGTG